>JAFCDT010000063.1 GCA_017609525.1 Candidatus Woesearchaeota archaeon
TTTTTTCTTTAAGTAATCACTCAAATGTCTCTTAGCCTCTTTTCTTAAACTTGATAAAACAGAATTATGTGGTTTTCCTTTAGTAATCAATACAAATTTAATTCTAAGCTTTGCCTTGTCCTTGGTTTCATAAATTGCAGAATCTTCAACCTTTCTGTTACCAACTCTTAAAATACGTTTTAAATAAGAGTCCAAGATCTTATAACCAATAATATTGGCATAAGCAACATTATCCTTAACCTCATTAACCTTAAAAAGGATGTCTGCATTATGTTTTTTTGTTTCAACAAGCTTTGATAGGTTAACCTTGAGCTTCTTTCCCATCAAATTATTAACATCATAAACATAGCTCTCTCCCAGCACAAAATTCCTAAAAATCTTTGGTCCAACTATCTGGAACCACCTTTTCTTGCCTTTTTTCACAATAACCATGTTTCAACACCTTTTTGTTTCATTAATAAATCTTTCTATAAGCCATCTAACACACGACAAGCCACATCAATAAATTCCTTTTCTTTCTCTTGAGGAATTACTGCCCCGCAAGCTTTTTTATGGCCACCTACCTCAAATTTTCCTATTTTTCTAACCATCCCAATTAAAAGTTCTCTTAAATTTATATCTATCTCCCTGCCAACCCTTGCAGAAACCTTAATCTCGCCTTCTAGACCATAAGTCATGGCTAGAATAACTTTCTGTCGATAAATATTGGCATTAGATATAATGCTGGCCAAAGTTCCAATCATAGTATCTCTAACATTATTTTCTGCATTAATAATAACATATTTTTTCTTTTCAACCATTTTATCTTTATTAGAATAAAACCAATTTAAAGCATTTACAATCTCCCTTCTATAATTGGTTAAAATTTCTAGGGCTTCTTCTCTTGCTCCTTTGTTTTTCAAACAAACAGACTTCATTCTTCATAATGTAAATTGGACCCAAAACATTTTCTGGTTTTTTCTCACTACCTAATCTTTTTAAAATAATAGCAGTAACAAGTTTTTTCATTTCTTCTTCATTTAAATCAACAACTCTTGGATACTCCTTCCCCTTTTTTTTAATTCCGATTTCTTCTAAGAAAGAAATAACTCCCTTTCTATTACCTGTAACTCCAGGAATATAGGGATCTGTATTAAATAATAAAACTCTATCCAATGTTCTGCTTTGCACACCAAACATAACTAATCCTTGTTTAACCTCCACATCACCATTATCAACTGCATCATTTAGTATTAATTTATTTAATCCTTGAAATCCCTTATCTTCCTGCAAGTCTCCAATGGCTCCAATTAAGGCAAGATATGCTAAATCTATATTATTATAGTCCAAATACCTAACAAACAAATATGCTATCCCTGCTCCAGAAATTTCTTCATATTTAACATCTTCAAACATGTGGGGGTTTAATAATTGTACACTGGTCTGAATTTTTTCTAATCTGTGATGATCCAAAACAAAGACTTTTTTATCTTTTAGTGTTTCTTCTATATCACTTAAACATCCAGAACCCAAATCAACAAATAGAATATTTTTACATGGTTCCAAAGCCAACCCTTCTAAAATACTTCTATCCAACCTTTTCACAATAGATAAAGAAAATTTCATCCCTTTCCTAGAAAAAGCTTTGGATAAAATAGCAGCACTACAAATACCATCTGCATCCAAATGGCTCACAATTCTTATCACGCCACTAACATGGTTAAAATCTTCAGCAACAGATCTAACTCTTTCAAGAAATGCCTTCATTTTAGCAACAGATCTGCTTTGGTTCTATCATAGATCCATTCCTTAGGCAACTTGCCAGTTCTTTTATAATATTTCACCAACCGCCTTATCTTACTTTCTGTTAATTGTAATCCTCGTTTACTTGGCATATCTTTATGGTTTTTCTCAAGATGTTTGGTAATCTTAATTTGTTTTCGTATTAGGCTTGTTAAATCCTCAGGTAAACTTGGTTGTACTTTATGTTCTTCTAAAATTTTAGTAATACTCTTTTTAGTTATAGTTTTAACATCAGGAACACCATAACTATCTCTTAAGATTATACCTATCTTACTAGGTTTGATCTCTTGCTTGGCCAGTTTAATAACTAATTGTTCAACCTCTTTTGCATTATACCTAACCCAAGCTGGCTTTGTTTTCTTTAGAGGTTTAGTACTACCGCTTTTACCTTTCTTTCTTGAATGCATTCGTGCCATTTTTCAATATCCTCAGAAATAGTAAAACTATTTCTGGCATGAGCAAGCCATAACCGGCTCATCCTGAAAATTCAACAAAAAATCTATTTATAAACTTTATGCTTTATAGACGTTATCTCCAGGTCTTACCCTTTCACCAACTTTTATACCTACAGAGTCTCCTTTTTTTGCTTTTTCAACATCTTTTCTGTCTATCTGCATAGATTTTACTTCTACAGTAAAATCTGTTGTATGCCCTTTTATGTGAATTGTGTCACCGACTTGTAGGTCTCCTTCTAAGTCTATAGCAGCCACCCCAATTTTAGTGAAATATCCACTAACCTTTCCAATTAGTTGCTCTTCCATAG
>JAFCDT010000064.1 GCA_017609525.1 Candidatus Woesearchaeota archaeon
CTAAATGGGCCTGGTCGGATTCGAACCGACGACCCTCACCGTGTAAGGGTGATGTCATAGCCACTAGACCACAGGCCCTTATTAAAAATAAGATTCGTTTAATTTAAAAAGATTGCTATTAACTCTTTTGATATGAGCAAAGTTCTGGAATCGGATTTAAGAATTAGGCAAGATGCATTGGAAATCCGGGAGTCATTGGTTTCTAAATTAGATTTATTTCCCACTCGCTCGTGTAAAATTGGAGCAATAGCAATGCACAATAGAGACTATGAAATAGTTTGCGGAATTGTAACCTTGGACAATTATTGCAGAATGGGTCTTTCTAAAGAAATAACACATTTTTGGAATTATGAAGTGCCTCACAGTTTAATATATACATATCACAACGCCAAAAACTTGAGGAAATTGAGATATGGCCCAAAAGAGATCCTCCTGAAAAAATGAAGATTTATCTTGAAAAAGTGAGGGGATTGGATCCAGGTGAATTACTTGGTTGAATATATATCTCATAGCACAACCCTGAAAGACAGACATACACAAGGCTTTTTAATCATTATTTCTTTTCAGGTTTAATGGATATAGCAAAAATTAATTATCATTATCATAAGTTAATGCCTCGGCCATTAAGAACTAAGAATTTGTTTAAAAATGTTGATGTTAAAATAGATGAATTCTTTGGCTCTTCTCCGCCTGCAGTTTTTGTAGGTTCTAGATTAAAATATCCAAAAGTTAATGTGGGGATATTGGCTCCTACTAATAAAATAAAGGATGCCTGGTTGTATGATGCTGAAAGATATTGGGCAGAAAACGATTACAACATTCAGGATATTGTAAATTTTAGAAGCAATTTGGTAAATTCAAGATTTATGACTAGTGTTAAAGGGAATCATAGATTTTTGGATATTGTTCAGGAACTGGGCATGGGTATTAAAGATGTAGATGTTGAGATCTCATTAAAGAAGAAGATCTCTTTGAAGATTGATTTTGATAGGTTTAACAGTCCACAAGGGCCTAGGGCACCTTTGTTGAAGGCTAGGTTAGCGGAAAATGTCCGAATTCCTAAGAAGATTGATAGGGTTGTTGATGATTCTGATTTAAAGGCCAATGAAGGATTAAGGTATTTGAGTAAAAGTTTTGATGAAGAAAAGTTAGTTAAGTTGTTGTCTTTAGGTTTATTGGGTGTAAAGGGTAATCGTAAATTAGTGCCCACTAGGTGGAGTATTACTGCTGTTGATGATAGTTTGGGCAAGAATATGATTTCAAGGATCAAGGATTTTTATTTTTTGAATGAGCATAGGTTATTTTTTGGAAAGTTTATGGGTAATTATTATTTAATACTTTTAATTCCAGGTCCTTTTTGTTTTGAATTATTTGAAAGTTATTTACCTGGAAGTGCTTGGAATCCTGGCAAGATTTTGAAAACTGCACATGATTATGAAGGGGTTTTTGGAAGGACTAAGTATGCGTTTAATACTGTTGGAGGTTATTATGCCACCAGGCTGGCTGTATTAGAATATTTAACCAGGATTAAAAGGCAGGCCAGTGTCTTGGTTTTAAGATTTGAAACTCCTGAATATTGGGCGTCTCTTGGAGTGTGGGTTGTACGTAATGCCTGTAGAAAAACATTGGACACCAAATATATGGAGTTTAGTGATAGAGATAGGGCATTAAATAAAATGAAAGAAATAGCTATGAGTAATTTAAGAATTGGAGTTTCTGGTTTGATTAATGAAAGCAAGGTTATTAATAGCTTAAGAGAACAAAAAAGATTATTTAATTATTTGTAAATTATTTCTTATACCACAAATACCATGCTATCAAAAGCAAGACAATACCTATAACCAACAAGAACCTTGCAAATATTGCAAGACAATACCTATAACCAACAAGAACCTTGCAAATATTGCAGCGATGATTAATATTACTGCCAGAATAAACAACCCTTTTAGTTCTTTTTTTGTAAATTGGTCTTTTTTCTTTATTTTTTTCTTTGCCATCTTTATTTGTAATGTTTTGAAATATTTAAATATTTCTAACAAATATCCGAGAAAATAATGCATAATTTTTAAAAAGACTATGTTTAAAAAAATTTTAAATGAAAAAGATTATAGTTGATAGCGAGTTTTAATATCCAAACATTGGGCATAACTAAAATAAACAAAACTATTGTTAAGGAGTATCTGCCAAAGATAATAAGAAATTATGATTTGATAGTCATACAGGAATTAAGAGATAAAACCAACTTAACTATAGAAGGTATTAAAGAGCTATTGCCAGAGTATAATTTAACTTATAGCCCAAGGTTGGGTAGATCAAATAGTAAAGAGCAGTATGTTATCCTCTATAAGGATATGGAAGTGGAAAACGAAGAAGTTTATCCAGATGATAATGATGTTTTTGAAAGAGAGCCTTTTTCTGTTTATGTTAAAACAGATGGATATGATTTCTCATTAATAACTGCACATATTAAACCTGATGATGCTGAAAGAGAGATCTCTTATTTAAATTTAGTAATAAATTATTTTATCCATAAGAATAAAGACAGGGATTTTATTTTACTGGGAGATTTTAATGCAGATTGTAATTATTACAATGAAAATAAGGAAACACTAAGACAGTATTCTTGGGTGATTGGAAATGATAAAGACACCACCCTGGGAAAAGATTATTGTGCATATGACAGAATAATAACCAACATAAACTATGTTGGAGGAGGTGTGTTTAAATTTGATGAAGAATTTAATTTAGGATATACTGAATCCAAGCTTATTTCTGATCATTATCCTGTTTGGATTTTGCTTAGTTAGCAATTCTCAAAAAACTTAGATCTTTTTTCATGAAAGATATCTGCTTTTTCTAAGATAACTTTTTCAGCTTGGTGGGAAGACAAATTAGATGTTTGTTTTACGAATGTGTGTGTTGTTGCCCAATAAAGTGGTTTAAATGCCTCAACGACGTTTATTGGATTTTCATGTGTTTGGTAGCTATTGAGAGATTCAAAAACAACATCTGCCCACAACTCATTGTCAATATAAACCCCGTTGCTAAATGCTTCATTTACTCTTTTGAATGTTGTATCTGTTAATATTTCTTTGATGGCTTTTTTCTTTTCTTCAAATTCTTGTAGTGATGTTTTTTTTATTTCTTCTACACTAATCTCCACTCCTTCAATTTCTAGTTTTGGGAGGAAAAGATTTATATTTGGTTTTTTTTGTTTATTTAATTGGAAAAGATTTATATTTGGTTTTTTTTGTTTATTTAATTTTTTAATCTTTGTTTGATGAGAATTTATTATATTAAATAATGAGTCAATCACTTCTGTAAACATTATGCCCAGTTTTGGAGCAGAAGGTTTATGTATTTTTTGTCCAAGCAGGACTTGTTTTATTGAGAAATCCCCTAATAGGGCATGCATTGTCATAAAGATATCTATTCCATACTCTCTTGTTGTTTCTGTCCATTCTTGATTAAGATAATGATCA
>JAFCDT010000065.1 GCA_017609525.1 Candidatus Woesearchaeota archaeon
AGCACAGAAAGCAAGATTACCTGTTCATCACTTGAAGAAAGCTGAGTTTGTATGGTTAGGCTCTCATAAGTGCCAGCATGGACATAACTATTTAGAGCATTGGAATTGCTTCTTACAAGAGAAGCCGACAGTTTCAGATGGTAAACGATTTAGTTTACTCAATTCCATTAGTTCTGGCGGAGAAAGAGTTGGGTTTTTAGATATAGAAACTTCAAACTTAGATGCTAATTGGGGTATGATTTTAACCTATTGTATCAAAGACAGCAAAACTGGCAAAATCTTAAACGGACAAATAACTAAAACAGACATCAATAAGTTTCAGGATGACAAGACAGACACAAGGATAGTAAGAAAACTTGTTCAAGAATTGAAACTCTTTGATAGAATAGTCACCCACTACGGCAGAAGATTTGATATACCATTTATCAGGACAAGAGCTTTGATTTGTGGAATACCATTTCCAGCATTTGGTTCTATATCTAATGATGATACTTGGGCTATTGCTCGCAAGAAACTGAAACTGAACTCCAATAGACAGGGAACTGTTCATACGACATTGTTTGGTAAATCGCATAAGACACATTTGAATATGAAGTATTGGACAGCTGCTGCCAGAGGAAACAAAAAAGCCCTAAACTATGTCCTCAAGCACAACAAGATTGATGTAATTGAGTTGGAAGAAAGCTGGAATGTTCTGAAGAACTTTGTGAGTAAAACTAACTGTTCAATCTAACCTCAAAAATCGGAGAGGGCAGCGATAAAGGTTGCCCTCTCCAAAACTTAAATCCATGAAAACAAAAGAGGAAATAATTGAGGAAATAGAAGTAATAATTAAACAAACTATAAAAGATTTGATAATTCGTTATGGTGATGATGATAATGGAATTGGATTTGTTAGAATAGATGGGGATGATTTATTTGAAAATGATGGTGGAGTTTCTATAAATACAGCAAGTGAAGAAATAACAAGTGCTTTAGATAAACTCCTCTCCCAACAAAAACAAGACATAGTGGAGGAGATAGAAAATCAATTCCCAGGTAATAGTTTAGAAACTGGAAGGAATTGTGAGTTAATTTGTGACCATAATCCTGTATGGGATGGGAATTATTATACTTGTGAAAATTGTGGGACGCAATTTGTATCTATCAAAAGATTTAAAAATTATTTAGACCAATTCAAACAAAAACTAACTAAATAACTAATATGAAGAATCAAAATACAATAAGAACAATTAAGAGGGAGTTTAGAAAAGCACCAAAATATAAAGTATTGACTGTTTGGTATGATGCAGAAACTGGCGAGGTATTTAATATCAATAAAATAGAGAAAGAAAGAAAGACATATTTTATTGAAGATGTGTTAAAAACTGGAACGGGAGGTAGGCATAAGAACAAAGATAACGAGAGTTGGGTTGAATTTATGATGGTAAAAAGAGATGAACCTAACTTAGATTAGAAGATTATTCGTTATTTCTAACAAAAACTAACTAAATAGAGTTATGAAACAAAGAGAAATAAAATTCAGGGGTAGAAATAGGACAACAGAAGAATGGGTTTATGGATATTATGTAGAAAGAGATGGGGTATGGTATGGAATGATTTATGACAAAAACGGCTTGGGAATTAAGGTTGATAAAGAAACAGTAGAACAAGTACACAGGTCTTCACGATAAAAATGGTAAAGAAATCTACGAAGGAGATATAGTAAATGATGATGGAATAGTAGAATTTGTGGGAGGCAGATATATAATTATATATCCTGATGAAAAGTTTGAAGATTTGATAGGGAATGAAGATGAAATCATCGGCAATATATATGAGAACCCAAATTTAATTAACCATAACCATGAAAACAAAAGAGGAAATAATTGAGGAGTTTAAAGAAAGATTTTATAAAGGAGCAAAAGTCGGTAGTTTTGAATATAGAAAATATGTTAATGAGAAAGATTTTATTCTCAAAGCCCTCTCCCAACAAAAACAAGAGATAGAAGGTTTTATTAGTTTACATAAACTTTTGAAATTGAATTGTAAAGATGATGATAAAATTGAGAAGAAAGAAGCACACGATATTGTTATAGAGGCATTTAAACAACTCAAACAAAAACTAACTAAATAGGGTTATGAACATTCTAGTAGACCTAGATGGCACAATTTTTAAAACATACGAGGTCATCGGTAAAAAATATAAAAAGAAATTTGGTAAGGACTTGGATTGGTCTAAAATAGATGATGGAGATAAGAAGTTTTGGAAAACAAAGTATGGAAAGTTTCTACTTAAATGTTTCAAAGATGCCAGGATAAATGTTAGCCTTCCAATTTACAAAGACGCAGATAAAGTTCTACGAGCATTTGCAAAAAAGAAAGGCAATAGAATAATTTACTGCACAGCCCGTAGAAGAGAAAATTGG
>JAFCDT010000066.1 GCA_017609525.1 Candidatus Woesearchaeota archaeon
GAAAAAAAGATTGGCACAAATAGCACCACGTGTTATGTGGGTTAAAAAATCTATTAGTAAGTTAGAGTGGAAAAAGTGTGCTGGTCTATCCCGTTATTGTTATTTAGGTGAAATCGATGGAAAAATAAGTGTTGGGTTTATGGTTGTAAATCATATTCCAGATGGTTGCCAAGAATTAAATGATGAGGAATTGTATATTATGGATGAATTTTGTAAACATAAAGGTTTATGTCCTCGCCCATTAAGTCAACAAATAAAGGTCGATAAAAATAATTAAAATAAAAATATGTTTCTATCAAAACAAAAAGACAAACAGAATGCAGAGTTAAATGAAATGTTAATTCTTTTATCTTTGCAACTTTTAGATGAATTACATACACTTAGTCGGTTGTATCAAAAATTAGATGCATTAGAAAAGTATCTTGGTATAGAATATATAGATGAAGTGATAGAAAATAAAGGGTATCGAAAAATAAAAAAATCTCAAAAAAAGAAAAAATAGTACATTAACAAGTCCTAAGAAAGGACAAAAAAAGAAAGGAGGTGAAAAATAATGGTTAAACAAAGAGCACAGAAAGCAAGATTACCTGTTCATCACTTGAAGAAAGCTGAGTTTGTATGGTTAGGCTCTCATAAGTGCCAGCATGGACATAACTATTTAGAGCAGCTTCTTGCAAGAGAAGCCGACAGTTCCAGATGGCAAACGATTTAGTTTACTCAATTCCATTAGTTCTGGCGGAGAAAGAGTTGGATTTTTGGATATAGAAACTTCAAATCTTGATGCTAATTGGGGTATGATTTTAACTTACTGTATCAAAGATAGTAAAACTGGTAAAATCTTGAGCGGACAAATAACTAAAGCAGACATCCATAAGTTTCAGGATGACAAGACAGACACAGTTCAAGAATTAAAACTCTTTGATAGAATAGTTACCCATTATGGCAGAAGATTTGATATACCATTTATTAGAACAAGAGCTTTGATTTGTGGCATACCATTCCCAGCATTTGGTTCTATATCTAATGATGACACTTGGGTTATTGCTCGCAGAAAACTGAAACTTAACTCCAATAGACAGGGAACTGTTCATACGACATTGTTTGGTAAATCTCATAAGACACATTTGAATATGAAGTATTGGACAGCTGCTGCCAGAGGAAACAAAAAAGCTCTAAACTATGTCCTAAAGCACAACAAGATTGATGTTATTGAGTTGGAAGAAAGCTGGAATGTTCTGAAGAACTTTGTGAGTAAAACTAACTGTTCAATCTAACCTCTAATCGGAGAGGGCAGCGATAAAGGTTGTCCTCTCCACCAAAACTAAAACTATGAAAAAACAAGAGAAAATAATTGAGGAAATTGATAAATTATTTATTTGGGCAATAGACAAAATTCCAAAGGTTCAAGGAGAATATAAAGGCGAAAATGCTAAAAAATGGGATGAAAGACATCAAGCTATTAAGGTTCTAAGGAAATTAAAACCACGGATTAAATATGCTATAAATAAAACCCTCTCCAAACAAAAACAAGAAATAGTGGAAAATCATGAAATCCATAAGGTATTAACTCCATTAGATGTATATGAGAAGTTTAGGATAGCTCATTCACATATTAAAGATTGTTTATATGCTGATAATTTTGATAAAATGAGTGATGAATTACAAAATGCGATTGAGACTATACACGGAGTTTTGTATATGACTGAAAGTCAAGCGATTATATCCTCAAACAAAAACTAACTAAATAACTATGAAAAATTATAAAACTATGCAAGAAAAAATAGATAGGATTATGAAGAAAAAACAGATGAAAATTATGAAAAAAGGGGTTATAATACTTGGAAAATGGCACTTTAAATTAGGAGTCATCCCTATTTATTGGAGGCAAAATGGTTTAATGTTTGAGTTCGGGATTTTTAAACTAATATCATTGCCTCTCGAGGGACATATAATTACAAAGGAGAATTATAAAGGTTTCTGGTTTAGAAAAGAGATTGAATTTAGAGGTATAGAAATAAGTATAATTAACTAATTATGAAAACAAAAGAGAAAATAAAAAAAGAAGATTGGGGTAGATTTATTGAACACCGCCCTTATTTTAGACAGATGCCAGAAGAAGACTATCAAGCATTAAAGAGCTTTGTAGATGAGCAAATTTCCCAACAAAAACAAGAGATAATAGAAAAGATAGAAAACATGTATCAAAGATGTGGTGAAGAGATGCTTTATTGTGATTGGCTTAGACTCAAACAAAGACTAACTAAATAGAATTATGAACTACCAACAACGCAAAAAAATAATAGAAGCCGCAAATAAAAGACGCCAAGCTCTAATGTTAAATAAGGGTAGTGAATATTCAAAAGGAGAAGAAGATATAAATTTTAACTTTAAAGAGTTTGCAAAATAAGCATCAATTGTCTATTGAAACTTGGGCAAAAACTGGTATATTGAGTAGTGGTGAAACTATTATCTCACGACTTGATGACATCCGTAACTATATGGATATTCTGGAAAGTATAATAAGGGAAAAACAGCACCTTAAAAAATAAAAAAGAAAGGAGATGATTTGAGATGAAAATTATGCTGGATTTGGACGGCACTCTTTTTCCAACCTATGACGAACTGGATATTTTGCACAAAGCTGTATTCGGAAAAGAGATTAACTGGGAAGCCCTGAAAGACGGAGAACACGCATACTGGAAAACAGAGCAAGGAAAATGGGTTCGTAAAATGTTTAGAAACGATTT
>JAFCDT010000023.1 GCA_017609525.1 Candidatus Woesearchaeota archaeon
TTTTAATCTGTTTCTTTTTTCATCTAGCTCAAGTGTTAATGTGTCAGAAGGTTTTGATCTTTTAAGAATCTTTTTGAAATTATCTAGATTGATTGCAATTTCTGTTTCCTTGTCCACATTATACTCAACAAAAGCACTAGATAATAGTCTAAAAATAACCATGGCCACATTGGCCGGGTCCATGGCAATAAGTTCTAAGCGGTCTTTTTTAATCTCTATTCTGGCTTCAGTTACCAGTTCAGAGATTATAGAAATGCTGTCTTTTAGATATTTTGGTTCTGCTAAGACTAGTTTCATGACCTTTAGATTAGTTATGACATTTATATTGTTTATGGTGATATGATATATTATTTTATGGCAAAGAATTCATATAGCTTATACAAGCCAAAACCCATAAGAATTATTGAAAATGAATAAAGGGGGATTCTTAATAGTGGCAGGAAGGGCAGTGACGTGAGGAGCCTAAGATTGATTAACAATGGAAAAATTCCTAAGAAAATCATTAGTAGCGCGGTTATAGTTGCTATTACTTTTTTATGCGTTCCTCTCTCAATTATAGTGGTATATAGAAATATTAAACCAAAAACAAGAATAACTAATGCCACCAGATTTTTATTAAACAAAAAAGGAATAGTTAGATATTTTTCAAATAAAATAAAAGCTATTAATCCAAGATAAACCTCTTTTTTAATCATGTAATAATCTTTTGATTTTGTTATATAAAAATTTATCTATTTTAGATAAATCTTGTACTGCAATTGAATGCAGCTGAATGCCTTCTTCAAGAGGGACCACCCGTGCAAAAACCCTTACAAATGTATTAAGTTCGAAATTGTTGTCTTCTGTAATCACCTGTATTTGACCTGTTTTATCATCTAAAATAAAAGAGTTGGTGCCTTTGTTTACTATGACACCTGTTACTGAAACATTAAAATCTTCCTTACATATATCCTTTATATCTTTTTCAATATATGTTCTGTTTTCCATCAGTCATAAGACCTCCATCTATGACTACACTTAACACATTCAAAGAATCTTGTTTCTGCTTCATCCCCTGCCCTAGTTTGCATTGTCCAATAGTATGCCTTGGGGTTGCTACATTTGGGGCATTTTGTTTCTGTTTTAGGTAATGTTTCTATTTTTTTATCCATTACTTCAATCTTGTCTTCTTTGCTAAGTTTAACTTTTTCTTTTATAATGATGCTGGAGCTTGATTTGGACTTGTATCCACAAGCACACACAAGCTTTGTTCTATTCTTTTCTTTTTTTGGTAAAAGGATTGTGCCACATTTGGGACAAAACTGCATTTTTATTTCCCTCCTATAAATATTTTTATTAAGCTAGTAAACCAGATTTTAATCCAGCCCAATAATGGGATTTTTACTATGGCCTTTCCTTGAATCTGGCCTTTTTTTATTTCATTTGGGTCTTCTATTCTATTATTGTCTCCTTTTGTTCTAAGTGGTTCTTTTTCTATTATCCTGTGGATTATTGGGTAGTTATAGTAGTTTGTTGAATATACTAAAATGTCTCCTTTTTTGTATTCTTCTGCTCCTTGTAAAACCATTATATCTCCTTTGTTAAATCCGTTATGAAATGAGTATTGTTCAAATTCTGTTTTTGTTATTCCTTTGTTTGTGTAGTAGTCTTTGTTTTTCTCCCACCATTTGTCAAAGTTGGCATTGTGTTCCATGCTACTAGAAACTACAGCCACCACCGGGTATTGTGTTTGTAAAACAAAACCCAATCCAGGGTATATTAAAAATTTAACAATAAGGAATGCTAAGACAAGGTTAACAATCCAGGACAATAGGGAATTATCCTTTGTTAGAAAGTGCCATATTTTTTTAATAAGCATTTGGGTTTTTTTGGAAGGATATACAAATAAAAAGGTTTTGGTTTTAAGAATTGATGTAAATTAGGATTCTACCTCAATAATCTCGCCACAAGGCGTTAATTCCTTGAATATTTGGCTTTGGAACCTATATAGTTTTATGCTTCCTTCTTTCCATGTATTGGCTAATAATCCTGCTTTAAGGCATGTATGATCTAAGAATTCTTGCTTTGTCCATTTTTGCTCTATTGGGACTTGCGGCAGTAAAAGTCCTTTAAATGGGGAAATTTCTACTATTAGGCCATCTTTTCCTAATTCAATTTTATCTGGATACTCTTCTGGATTTTTAACTTTGATGAGCTCTGGGAGGGTTAGTACTGAAACCTCTATTATTATTTTGTCTAATTCTTCTTTTTCTAAAGGTAAAAACCTCGGATCCTGAAATGCTGCGTGTCTTGCAACCTCTATTGTTGCTTCTCCCAGTGGCTTTATTGGTTCTGAATAACCTATGCACCCTCTTAGCTGATTATCGAGCAATAGTGTAACAAAGACCCCTCTTTCCTCTTTGAATTTGTCTGTTTTAAGGTCTTTTTTTTCAAAATATAATGTTATGGAGTTTCTTGCTAGTTTTACAAGTTCTTTTCCCTGAGCCAAAGAAAGCTTCATATTGCTTTATTGAATTTTGTTAAAAAATCTTTGTTTTGTTTTTTAAGGCTTTGAATAGTATTTTTAATTGATTTTTCAGGGTTTTTTGATTCTATTACAAGAATTGGATCTTCTGTCAGAGAGTGTTTTATAAAGTATCCTGCTTGTTTTAAATCTTTGTCATTCCATAGCTCTTTTCTTATAACATTGCAAAATGTATGAGACTCTCCAATAATCTTGATTTCCCATTTTTCTTTTGATTTTTCTAGAAATTTGATTTCCATAAGGAGTTTTGCTTATTTCTTATTTTTAAAGTTTTCTGTTATTCTCCAGAGTCCGATCTCAACAAAATAAGTCTTCTTTTTATGAAAACTAAAGAGTTTTCTTAAGGGCAGCCTTAGTTTAGTTATTTGGGTTACTTTATAGTTATTTTCTTTTGTTAGTCTTGCAATAAAATTTTTTGAGGTTGTTTTATGAACACTATATATTGTTTTAGCTATAGACATTGATTTTAATAAAAAGTATTTATCCTTATGGGCTTTTTTTACTCCAAAAGGGGGGTTTTGAATTACTGTATCTACTTTTTTTGAAAAATGTTTAATATCTTTGTTTATGAAGGTTACATTAAATTTTTTATTAAGTTTTTCTTCAAGATATTTCTTGTTTTGTTTTGCAAGTTTTAATGCTTCTTTGTCTATTTCTATAAAATAAACTTTTTTTGCACCAAGGAGTAAAGCACCTAATCCAAATATTCCTGTTCCACTTCCCAGGTCAGCGATTACTTTGTTTTTTATATCTTTGTTAAGAAATGCGGTCCATAGAATTTGAGAAGCTATCTCAGAGTCTGTTTGATATTGTTCCAAGTGAAGTTTTGGCTTTTCAAATGTTTTTAATTCTGACAATAACAATGCTAATTCTTTTTTATTTTTCATCCTTTGTTAGCATATCTCCAATTGTTAAAGAAGCCGAGGTTTGTTTTGTTTGTTTATAATCATCAACATATAGTTGAATTAGTTTTATGTTAAGAAATTTTTCCAACTTCCTTGCAAGATCTAGTGATGGTTCTAATTTGCCAGATTCTAATTTGTGAATTATTGATTCTTTTATTGCCAATGTTTCGGCTAATCTTTTTTGTTTAAGATTTCTTGCTTCCCTGGCTTGTTTTATTTTTTGTGAATAATCCTCTACTATTACTTCGGTGGTTTCTTCTGTGTCACCAGTTTTTGATTCTTTTGGTTGGGGGAAGACCTCTTCTTTTTTCTCAACTAATTCATCTATAACAGTGCCAAACCGAGAACATGAATCACAGGTTAATAGGGTTGAACTTTCTATTCTTGATTTAACTAGTTTTGTTTCTTTTCCACACATTTCACAAATGCCTATCATTTTTGAAGCTTAGTTTATTTGGAACCAAAAAGATATCCTTCAATTTCGGGTATTGACTTAAATCCTATGTAAGTTTTATCTTCTATGACGAGGGTTGGGGTATTTGTTATGCCATATATATACATTAATGTTTCTATTGCTGGATTTTTAATATTAATATCAAAAGAAAAGATTGACACGTCACTTCCATACTTTTGGTATATTGCATTCAAGACTACCCCTTGTGCTTCACTTAGCTTATGGTCTCCTTTGAGGTCATCTTTTTTATTAGTATAAAAGAAAAGAATTATCTTTGTTGGGATACTACATCTTTCTTTGATCTCTTTAAGCAGAAGCCAAGTTCTAACTTGCACTAACTGATAATCTGTTTTTAGTGAAATAACTTTGGGGTCTTCTTTTCCCAGTCTTTTTTCTAATATCTCCACCAGATTTCCGAGCTCTACTTTATCTTTCCAGATGGAATCCCAAGAAAGTGAACAGATATCTGTTTTTTTTAATATTTCATTTTTTAGATTTATTCCAGAAATTTGATTTTTAAGAGCTTCTTGGCTTTGTTCTATATCGATTATAACATGTGATGTAAATTTGCTTCCTATAAATACCCCTATGGAGAATATTATTGATGTAAGTACTAGTATTAAGAAGAACTTCTTTTTACTTATTTTCCTTTCAACTGTTACCATTTTGGTGTTTTACCTATTAAAAAATAACCCATTGATATTCCCCAATAACTCAATAGTAATAAGGAATAAATAAAAGCATAGACAAAAAATACTGCAAGATTGATGTTTGAGTTATTTAGTTTATCTGTAATATTACTTTCTCTTGTGTATCTTTTAGATAAATAGAAAATAATCAAGGTAAAGGCTACTATGATTAAACCTAAGAAGACTTTTAAGTTTAGTATATGGTTCAATAAATAAATAGGTTTCCAGCTGAAATTCAAGCTAAAACCAGTTAGTTTTAATAAGGAAACCGTGGTAATAAGCTTAGTAGTATAATAAATAGTAATTAAAGAAAACATTACTAGGGCTATAATGACTGAAATAAAAATCATCGGAAAGAACAGGACTCCAAAATCTCCATACTTTTTGTTTATCATTTTTTTGTATTTATTTATGTTGTATAGTCCTCCATAACACCAGCGAATTCTTTGCCTGGATAATTCCCTCATTGTTTTGGGTACATCTGTATAAGCAATTGCATCAATCATATGAACAAGTTTACAATTATGAGATTGGGCCTTTAAAGCCATTTCAAAATCTTCAGTGAGATTATCTTCATCATAACCCCCATGTTTTTTAAAAAAAGATGATCTGAAAAAAGAACATGCTGGTGCTGCGCTTAGGCTTTGACTATAACTTAGAATCTTTCTTGTAAAGCTTGCTATTGTGTATTCTACAACCTGTATTTTTTCTAATAAATTCTTGGGTTTAAATGGTTTAAGTGTAGGAACTGCTACTGTTACAGTAGGGTCTTTAAAGCAGCTTGCCGCCTTAAGTAAAAGGTTTTTTGTTAAAATTGTGTCTGCATCTATACAGGCAATTATTTCTCCTTTTGCTTTTGATATACCAAAGTTTAGTGCTCTTGATTTGCCCCCATTCTCTTTATGAAATACTATAACTCTTGGGTCCTTGAATTGTTTTATTTTTTTATATGTGCTGTCTGTTGAACCATCATCAACAACCATTACTTCCAGCTTAGTTTTCGGATATTCTGCATCGAGTATAGAATTTATTGTATCTGCAATAACATCCTCTTTGTTGTATGCAGGAACTATTATACTTATGAAGGGTTTATGACTGTTTATTTTTGTTCTAATTTTGTCTTTTTTTTCTAAAAAAGTCACTAAATAAAAGAGAGTAAGGAATAGTGATAAGAAAGCTACAGGATATATAAAAAAGTCTATTATTGCCATTTATCTCTTTATTATTTTAATAGTTGAGATTTTTAAACTTTATTGTTAGGATTTGGTTATTTAGGGTTGTTTTGGGTGTTTTCTGCCCTAATTTCCCAAATTTCGATGTTATTGTGCTTATATATTTTTTTAATCTTATCGCTAAACTCCAATAAGAAGGAAATTCCCTGGTTTGGCTTATCCCAAATAAGGTTTTTTGCTGCTTTATCCAGCCAAATGTATGTAACTGAGTATTTTTTTAGTATTTTTAATGCTTCTTTTTCGTCTCTTAATGAATAAAATTTTTGCAAATCTGCGTAACGTTGATTCACATCTGGAGCATAAATATAATTTTCATCTATAACATTCTTCCTTTTTGCTATTGCAGTTATCCAGTGCCCTCTTGATCTATGGGACAGTATAGTATCTGTGGGTTTGGTTATTGATTTCAGGTAAAGAAGTCCTTCTATTATTTCTTCGTTCGGCTCTATCTTGGTTAATGTTGTTGTAAATGATATTGTAGAAAAAAACAAACCAAGAAATAAAATCAATAATAAAAAATGTTGGATTGTTTCACTTTCCCATTTCACTTCCATGAGTTTTACTAATCCAAGTGTTGCTAAATAAGCCAAAAATAAATTCAAATAAAATATTGTTTTTATTTGGAAGAACATGATAATTATTAGCAAGATTAAAATAACATAAAAAAATATGTGCTTGTATTTCTTCTCCCACAGTTTTAAGAGTCCAACTCCAGCAAGGATTAGTGCAAAAATACTAATTCCAAATGATGCACCCAAATCTGAAATGAGTTGGGTCAGTGTAGATTGGTTACCTATCCTTACTGTTTCTGGAAAACCAAGCAGCAATACGGGGTATAATGAAACTAAAATAAGTAGAAACAAAACAGGCAGGTAAAATAATTTTTTTTCTTTTAAAACATAGATTAACAAAAGGATTCCTGCAATTAATGCGTGAGTGGCTCCAAAAAAGGGAAGCGTAAGAATCAAAAGAGAAGCTAGTATACGCCTATTATTCAGGATTAATAAAAAAGACAATAATCCAATAAATACAGGCATAGTGTGGCTATTTGAGATCGTAAATAAGTATACAAAAGAAGGGGAGATAATAAGGATGAATGAAGCAACAAACTGTATCAATGGGTTGGGTTCGGTTTTTCTGAGTATAAAATAAAATATTAATGCAGAAAATATTCCCAAAATAGGTGGGAGGATTTTAGAGGTAAAAAGTAATGAAGTATTAAAGATCTTGCTAATGGAAAAAAGAACAAGCGGCCATGCTGAAAATAATCTGAATCTACCAGAATAACTTAATTCATCATATTTTGCAAAAGGGCTTTCTGCTAATCTTAAATGGTAGTATGGTTCTGATCCTATCAAAATATTTGGGCGAACCAAAGGTACTATTGATAAAATTATTGCGGCAAGTACCATTAGAAATATAATTGCTTTTAGATTAACAGTATACTTTATAGATTTTTGTTTTTTCGTTTTCATAGGATTTCCTGAAACAGGCTTTATCTTCTATATAACCTAACTTTGTTATGTTATATATCTTTTTTGTTCTTTCTGAGAAATAAATATAGGTAACTTGATATTTATTTAGTAATTGTAAGGCTTTAACCTCTGAAATTGTAGTATATATTGAAGCCACATCAGAATATCTTTCATCAATACTTTTAATGAAAAGAAAGTTAGTATCAATTACATTTTTTTGTTTTGCTATTTGTGTAACATAGTGTCCTTCTTCTGGGGATGATAATGTGATTGTGTTGTTTTCTGCATTAAGCTTTAACCATTCTAGTGCTTCAACTTCCTCGTTTGTAATTGTGTTTTTAATTGATTTTTGTGCTGCAAGAAAAGATGGAACAATTAATGTAAAAATGATCAAAAGAACTAAAATAAATTTTAGTGGGTTTTCCAAATAAAAGATCTTGGTTATTTTGATATGATTAAATAGTCTTTCATAACCTAATGCTGATATTATTGCCAATGAAATACCTAAAAATACTAAGCCAATATTGAAATTAATGAATTTAAAAGCTAGTAATGCTGTGGTTGTTATTATCAAAGAAGAAATCAAGAATATGCTGTTTTTTTTTCTTTTAAATAGTCCATAGAACATTCCATATATTCCAAATATCAATGGTAATGCCCCAATGTTTAGGATTGCTTCTATTAGGTTAATTTCTTTAAAATAATTATTAAGCATGGAGTAAGGGATGTTTTGCCATACTACTCTTATGCCAATGTCCAGGAATGCTTTTTTATATATTATAAACTGAACCAACAGTGTTACAAAAATGAAAAAAAGGATTGCTTCTTTTTTTAGTTTGCTTACTTTAAGAGCTTCTGATTTTGCTAGAATAAGGTATATAACTAAAGATAATGAAAGAAATAAAGCTATTGGATGGATTAATGGGAGTATAAAAGAGATAATTACTGCTTGATTTAATCTTCTTTTTATTGTGATAAGACAGTAGATAAAATAAAAGATTAAGGGTATCAGAAAGCTATAAATTGATATGTTGTTTAGTGTTTTGAAAATTAATATGGGCACAAAGGCAGAGGAAAGTGTAGCTAAAAAAACCCCTGTTTTATTTTTAGTTATTTTTGATGCTATTAGGTATGTAACAAAAACTAGCGAGGAGATAAAAAGTGCCGGAAGTAATTTTAAGGCTATGCTGCCTAATACTAAATAAAAAGGTGCTAAGAAATAAAAAAACAAAGGGGAGAACAACTGAAATCTGCCAGAATAACTTAACTCATCATTAAATAAAGGGATTTTATGTTGTATAATATTTTCTATGTTTCTAATTGTAAAATATGCTTCTGAATCTCCAAAATGCGGTGTTTGAAATATAAAAAATATCCTAAAAATTAAAATTAATAAAAATATTATTAATATTGAAGGTTTAATCTTCATTCTGTTCGGCGGGATTATTTATTTCTTCATCTGTTGATTCTTCAATAGCTAGTTTTTCTTTTAGTTGATTTTCAACAAGATCAAAATAATCAAAAAATTTGGGTGTAAGATCTAACAATCTTGATCTTCCTTTTGGTTCTGAAGTTACAAATCCTTGTTCTCTCAAAATTTTAATATGATCGTATGCTCTATTTCCCCTCATTTTAACTATTTCTGATTGTATTACTGGTTTTTTGTATGCTATCAATGCTAGTGTTTTTGTTGTAGGATTGTCTAGTTCTGAATCAGATAATAAATTAGTGGTTAAATAGTTAAATTGTTTTTTAATACCTAGTTTGAATTTATTTTCTTCTTCAAAGATTGTTAATGCAGAGTTGTTATTATCATACTCTTTTTTAAGTTCTTGTATTGCTTGTTTTACTATTCCTTGAGAAGCCACTCTTGTAAGCCTTGAAATTTCTTCAATTGTCATAAATCTGCCTGTTGTGAACAAAATTGCTTCTACCTTGTTCTTTGTTTCTTGCATATAATTAAAGAAAAAAAAGAGTTTTTAAAGGTTATGATTATTCTAATGGTTCAATCTGAATTGTGGCGTAATTGCCTATAACACCTAGATTTGTTACTCTTATTCCTTCTATGAGGTCTTTTGTTTCCCCTAATCTTACTTGTACGGGTTTTATGTGTGGTTTATCTAACCCTATGTAAACTGCGTGGTCACTGTCTATTTCATAAATTTTTATGTAATATCCAGAAGGCATTCTTACTAATTTTGAACCTTCTTTAGCATAGTATTTTTTGTTTCCATAAGCACAATCATACTTACAGCTTAACTCGGATTCAGAGTCTCTTTCACATAGTTGATTATTATTACATTTGTATTGCGTTGTTGGTGCGAAAATTGTTGTTTTTGATTCT
>JAFCDT010000024.1 GCA_017609525.1 Candidatus Woesearchaeota archaeon
TTTTTTAGTTTATTTAACATGGTTATGTTTTATGTTTGTTTTTTTATATCTTTTTGGGTTATTAAACAATATAATAATAAACATTATTAAACCAATAACAGAGGCCCCTTCTTTCAGATATTTATTATGTTTGTAGTATTCTTTGATAAATATCTTGTTACCTATTCGATCTGCTTTAGCTGAAATCCAATCTTTTTCATTAACCTTGATTTGGTTAATAATTTCATATTCATAATCCATTTCTTTTAGAATTAATGGATTTTCTGAAATAATTACAGCATAAGAAAAGTAAAGCTCTTTGTTATTGTTTTGAAACTGTTGAATATAGGGGTCTTTTTCTATAAAAGCATTGTATGTTAAAAGTGGTATTGTTAGAGATATTAATAAAAAGAAGATTGTTAGGCGTATTTTTTTATGGGTAAATTTAAGTGGTTTTTTGTTTTTATCAAATATGGCATATACTAAAATAAAGAAACTTATCACTATCAATACAAGTGCAACTGATGAATCTGCCCAAAACACATTGAAACTTTTAAATGGGTGATAACTAAAAGGATACAATAATAATTTTCCTGTGTAGTATGCAGATTGTAGTTGATCTAATATCAAGTGGATAGCTGATCCCAGAATAATGAGTAAGAATGATCTAAGTGGTCTTTTAAATAGAAATGAGGTTGCTGTTGCTAGAAAGACTAGTATGAACGGAGAATGAAGAGGCATTAATAATGCATAATATGCTGTTGCTGATAGATTGAAAAAGTCCAGTATTGCCAAAACCCTTGATATGTCTGGGAGAAGTGTGCCAATTAAGACTAAACTAATGTCTCTTATCTTTAATAGTTTCGAGATTAAATATGAAACTGCTAAATGAATTAACCAATCTGGCATTTTACTTTGTGGACTCTACTCTTTTCCAAACTTCCTTTAGTGTTTTTTTCTTTATGTTTAAATCAATAAAAATCCTTATCCATAGATAAAGTTTTACAAAATACAAAGCAAGGGTATAAAAAAATTCCCTTAGATTTCTTGGATATGCCCAAGCCTGGTAGCTGTAAATAAGTTCTCTAAAAAAAGACCTCATTCTCTGCGGGTTTTTAATATACTGAGGTATTTGGTTGTAACCGCCAGTAGATCTTCTTTTTTGTATAAACCAGTCTTTGAAATTTGTTGGATACTTTACATAAACCAGGGCTTTGGGCGCATAAGCAATTTTATAACTCTTTTTCCAAATCATATGAGATATAACTGCATCATCTGATAATGCATCTTCTGGAATTTTGTCTATGATGTTTCTCATGGCATAAAGATATCCTGAACAAAGAATAAATTTTCCTTGTTTAGATCTCCTTAATCTTGTTTTGTGTGCTCCAATATCTGTTAATAGATGAGACCAGTAACCCAGCATTGTTTTTCTGTTGTTTAGCGAGATTGGTCTTGCAGCAACAGCTCCAATTTTAGGGTCTTTAAATGGTTTTATTAATTCTTTTACTACGTTTTCAGAGGAATAAACATCCCCATCTGTGAGAATTAAGATGTTACCTTTTGCTTTTTTAAAAGCTAAATTTAGGGCAACTGGCTTTCCTTTTTTTGGATCTTTTAATGTTTTGACTTTGTGTTTTTTTGCTTCTGTTAATGTTGGTTTGTCAGGAGCAACCACAATAATTTCGTGTTTGTCTTTGATTTTTTGCTTCTTAAAAGATTCTATGGATCTTCCTATTGTTTTCTCTTCTTTATAGGCAGTTATTATAATGGATATCATGGATTGGTTATATCAGCAAGGTTTATTAGTTTTTTTGTCATTCGATGTGAACTAGAAAAGGGAAAATGTAGACGAAAGTCCTGGTTTTTAATTTTTGGCAAGTTTTTTTAATTCTTTGATAACTTTTTCATTACAATTTGTATGCCCTAAGTTATGGTCTCCGGGCATTTGCGGTATTCTTTCATCTCCATGGTAGTCGCTGCCACTTGTTAGAATTAAATTATATTTTTTGGCTATTGCTTTTATTTTTTTGTCCATATTTCTTTTTCTTAAAGGCGGAGCATCTCCGTTATTTAGTTCAATGCCTTTTAATCCTGCTTTAACCAATTTGTTCATTTTTTTCAAAGTTTTTTCTGAGTTTAGCCATGGATGTGCAAGAACAGGTACTCCTCCTGCTTTTTTGATTAGCCTAATGGCTTGAACAATTGGGATTAATTTTGGCTTTTTTACTTTTAAGGATTTTATTTTCTTAAACTTCTTAGATATTTCCCTCATTGTTCCATACCCTTTCTTGTAGAGAACCCAAAGATAGTAGAATTCGTTAATATTTCCTCTTGCTTTTGGGAAGTTTTTCTGTATCTCGGTAAAAGAAATTGGATATCCTTGTTTCCTTATTCTTTTACATTTTTCCTTTACATAGCTTTCTAATTCTTTAGAATTTTGTTTTAGTTTTTTAATTAGTTCCCTGTTATTAATATCAATAAAATACCCCAAAATTTCTGCATCATTACATCTAATTTCCACCGCTGGAATGACCTTGATTTTTTGTTTTTTTCCTTCTTGTATTGCTTCTTTAATCCCTCTAACTGAGTTATGATCTGTTAATGCCAGATATTTTATTTTTTTTCGTTTAGCTAATTGGACTAACTCTTTTGGAGAAATTTGGCCATCTGAATAATAGCTATGGGTGTGTAAGTCTGTGTTTTTCATTTTGATTTCATCATTGAAGGGATACATTTAATCCAGCCTATATGGAGCAGTATGTGAATTAATATTAATCCAATGAATGTCCACCCAAAATAATTATGAATCTTGACCCATAGTGCCTTATTCATTCCTAAAAAAGGATTAATTCCACTAGCTAATTTGAAAAAAAGAACTATGCTTGAAACTATAATAGGAATAAGTGCTAAAAAAGCTATTATGTTTACCCACATGTTTAGTTTTATTTTATTCATAATACTTACTTTTAATTTTGTATTTATAAAATTATGTTTTAATTATACTGAGATAAATTTTAAAGCATACATTATGAGTATTCCAATAATGAAAGTAATGAAAACTAATGCTGATTTTTTAATCTGGGTTTCTTTTCTTATTTCTGGTATTAGGTCAGATGCAGCTATGTAGATAAATCCTCCTGCTGCAAACGGCACCAGAAACATTGCTAGGTTGGAAGTATAGTTTGAAAGGAAGAACCCAATAAGGCCGCCCAAAATTGCTGTTAATGCTGTTAGGAAATTAAAGAGCAGTGCTTTCATTTTTTTAAAACCAGCATAAACCAAAACCCCAAAATCTCCTATTTCCTGGGGAATTTCGTGCAGGGCAATTGCTAGTGTTGTTATAATCCCTAATTTAATGTCTATGATAAATCCTGAAGCTATTATCAAACCATCTAAGAAATTATGTACTGAATCTCCAAAAAGGTTGATATAAGCAAAAGTATGAATGGGGCATTCTCCTTCGTGGCAATGCCTCCAGTGAAGAATCTTTTCTATTAGAAAAAATAAGACAAAACCAAGCAGGACAGAAATAAAAACTGTTTCGCTTGTGAATTCTTCTATTGCTTCAGGAATTAAATGCAAGAATGCTCCTCCCATCAGTGCACCTGCAGACAGAGCAATTAAAAACAACAGAATTTTTTTTAGTAATTTTTCCTTAAAGAATAATGTTATTATCCCTATGAATGCTATTAAACTAACAAAAATTGTTGCCAGTATGATCCATAAGAGGGTGCTCATTTTAAATATTTTAAATTGTTTTAGTATTTAAGATTTTATTTTTCTCTTAATCTTAAAACTTTAATTATTTTTGATCTAACAAATGTATAGTAAGGAAAACTAGAAAAGCTTCTGTCAAATAAATCTATAAAAGCTCTTATTGGATTATAAGGAAGGAATACTTTAAACCCAAAGGATTTTCTTATTCTTCTCAACTGTTTTATTGTAAAGTTAGGGTGTTTAACGTTTGTGTCTTGAAAATATGATGTGGAGGTTTTGTTTATTAGCCACCCATTTTTTTTGCAAATATCGTATAATTCTGTTCCTTTGTATGCGTTAAAAATTGAAACCCCTATATAATCCGGCCTTATTTTTTGATTAAGTTTTATTGTTTTTTTAATTGATTCTTTGGTTTCAAAAGGAATTCCTATCATATTGAAGGAGTATGTTTTTATTCCTGCTTGTTTAGCCCACCTGAATGTTTTTATTATTTGTTCATTAGTCATGTTTCTTTTTAGTATTTCATTCGTTATGGATGGGTCTCCTGATTCAACTCCTATTGAGACCCTAGTCAGTCCTGCTTTTTTCAATTTTAATAGTGTTTCTTTGTCTACAGCATTAACCCTTGCATTAATTGTAAAAGGGAGATTGATTTCTTTTGGATATTTTTCACAGAATTCATCAATTCTTTCTTTATTCAATGTAAAAGTATCATCATAAAATTCTATTGATGTTGGCTTGTATTTTTCTATTACTTGTTTCATTTCTTTGAGCAGATTGTCCACTGATCTAAATCTTACGTAGGTTCCTTTTCCCTGGTAAAGTTTTTGCAAAGCATGATTAATACAATATGTACATTGAAATGGGCACCCCCTTGTTGTTATGAATGTGGCGGTGTTGTGGTTCCATTCGAGGAATTTTTTGTAGTTGTAGATTTCCCGGTCCGGAAAAGGTAAAGAATCAAGGTTTTCAATTAAAGGTCTTGTTGGATTTTTTATTATTTTGTTTCCTTTTTTAAACCAGATATTTTTTATGTTTGTTTTTTTTGGATTGTTTGCCAGTTCTAATATAGCGTGCTCTCCTTCTCCAATACAGATCATATCAAAATATTGTATTGTTTCTTCTGGTGCCAGTGTTGGATGATAGCCTCCTGCAAGAATCGGTGTTTTTAATGTTTTTTTTAGCAGGTTAGCGATATGTTTTGCATACTCAAGGTCATTTGTTGCTGTTGTAATTGCTACTAGATCTGGGTTGAATTTTTTTGCTTTTTCAATTATTTCTTTGTCTGTTATTCCAAAAGAAGCGTCTATTAAGGCTGTTTCATGGTTATTTTGTTTTAGTATTGCTGAGAGATAGGCTATGCCTGTAGAGATGTCTTTAGGAGATTCTACAATATTTGGATAGACTAGCAGTATTTTCATGAGGTTTTTATAGGAGAAATTTATTTAAGGTTTTTGATAGAAAGGGTTAAAAATATCTTCATTTGTTTTTCTGGTGAACAAGGTTTATAAATTTTTATTTCTTAAAATTTATTATGTCTTTAGAGCAAAAGTTAACTGATATTGGGATTAATGGGGAATTAGCGAGGCAGGTATCTTCTTTAGATTTTGTATCTTCACGAACACATTCAGATGAAGCACAAGAAAATTATTCTAATAGAATTGTTATATTAAGTGGACTTTATAATATTTCTGTAGATAGGGTGGGGGAACTAATTTTGAAATATCCTCGATTTGTAGGGTATAATCATGGTCGTGTTGTTAGAGAAGCAACAGATGTTTATGGTAATGAAGAAAGAGTAAAAGAATGCATTCTGAAATTTCCTCAATTTGTAGGGTTAGATCATGGTCGTGTTGTTAGAGAAGCAACAGATGTTTATGGTAATGAAGAAAGAGTAAAAGAATGCATTCTGAAATTTCCTCAATTTGTAGGGTATAATCACGGTCGTGTTGTTAGAGAAGCAACAGATGTTTATGGTAATGAAGAAAAGATAAAAAGAATTATTTTGAAACATCCTAGCTTTGTGGGGTTAGATCATGGTCGTGTTGTTAGAGAAGCAACAGATGTTTATGGTAATGAAGAAAGAGTAAAAGAATGCATTCTGAAATATCCTTCATTTGCTGATTTAAATCATAATCGTGTTATTAGAGAAGCAACAGATGTTTATGGTAATGAAGAAAGAGTAAAAGAATGCATTCTGAAATATCCTCGATTTGTAGGGTATAATCACGGTCGTGTTGTTAGAGAAGCAACAGATGTTTATGGTAATGAAGAAATGGTAAAAAGAATTATTTTGAAACATCCTAGATTTGTGGGGTTAGATCATGATCGTGTTGTTAGAGAAGCAACAGATGTTTATGGTAATGAAGAAATGGTAAAAAGAATTATTTTGAAATTTCCTCAATTTGCGGGGTTAAATCATAATCGTGTTGTTAGAGAAGCAACAGATGTTTATGGTAATGAAGAAAGAGTAAAAGAATGCATTCTGAAATATCCTTCATTTGTAGGGTATAATCATGGTCGTAGGTTGAGAAAAAAAGTGAGGATTGGTAAACTTATTGGATTGGATTCCGAGGATGTTGTTGATATAATATTGGGCGATTGTAGGTGGGTTGGTTCTTCTTTTAGGAGGGATTTGGCATGTATTGATGTTGCAAGAACTCTTGAAAGCGAGGGTTATAGGTTAGATGAAGAATTTAGGAGTGAAATGATTGGGAATTTTATTCCTAGTCCTTATGTTCCTGGGACTAAAAAACGTATTTCTAAAGTTCATGGAGGAGAGGATCCGCCTCTTTTAATCCGTATGAGGAAATGGTTAAATAGAAGGGTTAAAAAGAAAGTAATATGAAAAAGACTTAAATATCATTATAATCTATTATTCTTGGAGGTGATTTAAAATTTTTGAAGATAAAATAAAAAAATTAAATGTGTGGGACATTGGTTTGATTAAATTGGCTGTGGCAGCTTTTGTTCTTTTTGTCATAACAATATGGCCTGCAGCAATGAGTTGGGTGCATAGTGTTAATCCATGGTATTTTTTAATTGCTGCCATTGTGTTTGCTATAATCCCTCAAGTGAAAGTTTGGAAAAAATAGAACTCATCACAATTAAGAGGAGATGGAAAGAGAGGTTGTATAATGGAAGAACACATTTGTAAAAGATTAAAGTTTTTTGGAAAAGCACTTATTATCTTAGGAATCATCTTAACCTATACATCCTCTTATGTTTTTGATTTTAATCAAAAAAATGCAATAATACTATTGATTTTTTCATTTTTGGTGATTCTTTTTGGCGGGAGTAGTTTTATGATTGGAAATATTCACCTACCAATAAACTTAAGATCAAAACGGATTTGTATCTGGGTGATTCTCATTATAATCTTATTGTTGGTTGCATTATTTGATATGTTTGTTATAAATTTTGCGTATTCTCATACTTTTATGGTCAGTGAAGGCAATAAAGTGTATAAATCAATAGAAATATGCTTAAGATATCCTTAAAAAGACTTAAATATTTTATTTTGTTTCTCTTTAATATGGAAAAACCAAATTTCGGAAAATGTGTGGATAGGGTTGAGTTGTTTGGGATTTGATGGAAAGGGTAAAAAAGATTCTATTTATTGCACAGATTTTAAACTAAGAAGTATCTTGAGTTATATATTCTTTTCCTGTTCTTAATTGAATACCGTACCATAAAGAAATTATGCTATCCCTACATCCCTCACATAGGGCAGAGGGTATTTGAAATTTAGAATATCCTAAGCATGAAGGCACGTCTGGATAACCCATCTTTTGATGACTCCATACATTATTTATATCTTCTAAAAAACCCATAGCATGACGTATCTCATGAGCAGCAACTAGTCTCATGTACTCTCTTTTCTCCTTTTCAGTCATATCGATGTACTTTCCATCCTTGATCCTTCCTTTTTTATGTGCTCTTGCTAATACTGTAATTGCATCACTACCAACATCTGTGAGGCCTGTGACTCTTTTACTTGCCTCACGAAAAAATTCAGAGTCGTCAACGAATATTAGTGTACTTTTGAATGGTTTTACCCTAAACCTCCCAAAGAGGTTATACTCAAAGGTTTTGGTACCCTCTTCGGTCTGTATTTTCAAATTTTCAAATTCTTTTGCGTAATCAGTGTCTACCCCTTGTATCTCTACTCCGAGCTGTAATCCAGTTGGTTCAATAAAATATCTCTCAATTCCTTCTTTACATAATTCTAGTGTTTCAACATCTATAGATTCAACTGTAGGCAACACCACAATAGTATCAAAAGGGGATATGCTTGTTAAAAACCCATCTAGAAATCTTGTGAGTATCCATCGCTCTCTAATGGATTGAATGCTCTGCTCAATGCTACGGGCATCATTTCTCTGCATGCCATGAAATTGCTTTGCATATTCATCCAAAACACTTAAATCTAACATAAAAAATTTTACTACCTAAATGTATTTAAATGTTGGGATGTAAAATCTTATATATTTTTGTTTCTTTTCTTTTAACATGGAAAAACCCAAATTTAAGCTAAGTCCTTCAAGTATTAACTTGTTTTTGGAGTGTCCCCGTTGTTTTTATCTGAGTTTGGTTAAAAATATTAAAAGACCTAGCGGTCCTTTTCCTTCGTTGCCTGGTGGCATGGACAAAATCCTGAAAGTGCATTTTGACAGGTTTATGGAGAAGGGTGAGTTGCCTCCTGAATTAAAGGAGAATAATGAGGTTAAAGATTGTAAATTATTTGATGATAAGGAATTGTTGGATGTTTGGAGGAGTAACTTTAAGGGCATTTCTTATTTTGATTCTAAATCTGGGGTTTTGTTGAGAGGTGCTGTGGATAATATCTTGGTTAAAGGCAAAAAATTGATAGTTTTAGACTATAAGACCCGTGGTTATCCTTTGAAGGAGGATACTCATGAACATTATCAGACTCAGATGGATATCTATAATTTTTTATTGAGGAAAAATGGTTATTTAACAGAGAATTATAGTTATTTGTTGTTTTATTATCCTAATAAAGTTACTTTAACTGGAGAGGTTGTGTTTGATACTATTAAGGATGGAGAGAAAGTGTTTCAAAAGGCTGTGAGTGTTTTGTTTGGTGAGGAACCTAAGGAAAGTTGTGAGTGGTGTGAGGGGAGATAGAAAATGGAAAAAGATTGGAAGAAAATAATTTTAAGGAATGTTGTTTTTGCGATTGCGTTTAGTATTATTATTTCAAGTATAATTTACTTTATTCAATTTATAGAGATTAGTATTTTTGGTATACCTTTTAAATCAGAAGGAGCAATGAATATTTTATTTATTCTTATTCCGGTCTCGGTTTTTTTTACCTTCTTCGGTTTATTTGTAGGTTTTATTTATTCAATTAAAAAGATTAGAAAAAAGAAAGTGTTCATTTTCTCTGTTTTGGGTATTCTTTTTATACTTTTTGCTTTCATAATAATTTTTACAGCAATCCCTTCCGGTGGAATGGAAGCAATTGTTGGAGGTATTCTAATATTATTCTTACTTTTTTGGTTGTTAATCATCTTGGCTATCTATATACTGTTGTCTTTTGTTCTTAATAGAATTTCTGTAAGGAAGAAAAAATGAAAAAAGCATTAGTTATTATTATAAATCTTTTTATCATTTTAATATTGATTTTTCCTTTTATTATGAAACCTTCACCAAAAAATCTTGGTATATCTCTCTTTATTATTGTGGCTTGGCTTGGAATAAGATGGTTTCTTAAAGAACAGAAGGAGAAAGAAAAAAGAAAGAAAAAATGAAATACAAATTTAAAGACATAAACAATAAAATAGAATTCTATAAGTCAAGAAGCCAAAATGCTCTTCCAATCGTTGTTCTTTATTGTGTTATGATCCCTGCCTTCTTTATTGGGGCGTTCCAATTGAATATGCCTGTCCTTGCTTATATGGGATTCCTGTTCGGAGCTGGTGGAGTATTTATAGCATTTTATTTTGTGTGGTATAGTACAAAATTAGAAAAACTTTATATCTTAAAAGATATACAAGAAAATAAAGGTAAAAAATGAAAAGGTCTTTAAAGGAGCGGAAAGGTTCAAAGAGGTGTGGGTTTTGTGAGATAAGGGGTTGAAAAATGGATTCAAAGACAAATATAAATGAATTAAAAGAAAAGGTAAAAAAATTTTGTGAGGATAGAGATTGGGACCAGTATCATAATGCAAAAGAACTTGCTATTGGTATAGCTCTTGAAGCTTCTGAATTGTTAGAACATTTTAGATTTAAATCTGAAAATGAAGTTGATGAAATGTTTAAAGATTCCATTAAGAAGGAAAAGATAGAAGAGGAAATAGTGGACACATTTTATTTTATTCTAAGATTGGCTCAGAGATATGATATTGATTTGACTACTTCATTAAACAAAAAAATGGACAAGAATGAGAAAAAATATCCAATAGAAAAAGCTAAGGGATCAAATAAGAAATACAAAGATCTTTAAAGATGAGATTATATGAAGGTACAATTGCCCAATTTCGAGAAGATGTTATTCAAAACAAAATAGTGAATGTCATCTCTAATAGTTATTTTAATTATTATGGAAGAAACGTAAGTCCTTCGGAAAAGAATTCCTGGAATAATTCATTAAATTTTGTAAAAAATGCATTAGATTATGCTAATTTAAACGATAATAAAATAGTTGTTGAATATGAATTACCTTATTCTTCAAGAAGGATAGATGTTCTTTTATTTGGGAAAGATGAAAAAGAAAAGGATAATGTTGTGCTTATTGAATTAAAACAATGGTCAAATGAAAATGTTGAAGATTGTGATGTAGAAGGGAATATAATTGTAAATTATGGGAGATTCAAAAAAGAACAGGCCCATCCTTCTCTGCAGGTTGAAGGGTATCACTATGATCTTAAAGATTTTATGACTTTTTTTGAAGAAAAACCAGACACATATCTTAGCTCGTGTGCTTATTGTCATAATTATTCTAGGGTGGAAGATAGTGTTTTGTATTTACCTAAATTTTCAAGATGGATTGACAAATATCCAGTTTTTTCAAAGGAAGAGATTAAAAATCTTGGAGAGTATTTAAAAAATAAGCTTGAAAAAGGTTCTGGGATTGAAGTATTCAATCGTTTTATTAATAGTCCAATTAAACCTTCGAGAAAATTATTAGACCACACAAAAGATATGATAAATCAACAACAAATCTTTAATTTAATTGATGATCAGATATCAGCTTATAACTCCATTATGCATAAAGCAAAAAAGTTATCTGGTCTTAATAAAAAATCAGTAATAATAGTAAAGGGGGGCCCGGGAACTGGGAAATCAGTTATTGCTTTAGAGGTTATGGGTGAATTACTCAGAAAAGGTAAGAAAGTATATCACGCAACAGGATCATCTGCTTTTACAAATACTTTAAGAAAAATATTGGGAACTAGATCTTCAAAATTATTTAAATTTTTTAATAGTTTTATGACTCATAAGGAAAATGAGATTGAAGTCCTTATTTGTGACGAGGCTCACCGCATTAGGGAAACAAGCAGTAATATGTATACTCCAAAACATTTAAGAACTGATACTCCTCAGATTGAAGAATTAATTAAAGTAGCAAAACTAACTATCTTTTTATTAGATGAGCATCAAGTTGTAAGGCCCAATGAAATCGGTAGTGTTGATTTAATAAGAAATACAGCTAAAAGACTTGGAGTTGAAGAATCTGAAATCTCTGAATTTGAATTAAAGACTCAATTTAGGTGTAGTGGTTCTGATTCATTTCTACAATGGGTTGAAAATGTTCTTGAGATTAGGGAATCTGAAAAACAATTTCTCACTAAAGAAGATAGGATGGAATTCAAGATATTTGATGATCCCATAAAACTTAAGGAGGCTATTGAAAATAAGAATAAAGAGAAGAAAAATTGTGCTAGACTAGTTGCTGGCTTTTGTTGGCCGTGGAGTAAACCTAGGTTAGATGGGTCCCTGGTCAATGATGTAAAGGTAGGCAATTTAGAAATGCCGTGGGAGAGAAAAGATCAATTTTGGAGATGGGCTACGGAGGATAGTGGAATGGAACAAGTAGGAACTGTTTATACATCACAGGGTTTCGAGTTTGATTATATTGGTGTTATATTTGGTAATGATTTAGTTTATGATAAGGAAAAACAAACTTGGATTGCTAAACCGGAGAATTCTTATGATAGTATGGCAAAAAGGAAGAATGAGAATTTTGTTGAACACTTAAAAAATGTTTATAGGGTTTTAATGTCTAGAGCCCATAAAGGATGTTATGTTTATTTTATTGATAAAGATACCGAAGAATTTTTTAAATCTAAAATACGGAACAATTAAAGTGAATTCTTTATTTTGTTTATTATATTTTTCATTGTTTTAATTTCTTTATAGAGATAGTTTATATATTTAGATAATATATTATCTCCTTTTTCTGATTTAAAATCTATAAAACTTATATTATTTTTTGGATCTGTTTTCCTAAATTGTTTTAGTTTAATATCTACCGTATATCCATTAAATTCTGGTAGTTTTTTAACCATTGACTGAAATGCATAATAATTAATTAATATAAGATTCTAAGAAAAAATCGGAAAATTTCCTAAAATAACTGCTTTTTTATTGGAACTTCTAAAGGGACAGCAATTTTTGCAGGTATCTTTTGTTTTGCGTTCTTCGCTTTAATGAGTATGGTTATAATAATTCTGTTTGGATTGATCTGTATTTTAAAATCCGCTTTAGTAATATTCTTCAATATTTCCTTGCTTATTTCAAGTTCTTCAAAAAGACTTGTGGTATTAATTAATTCAATTCCTTTAATTTTTCCTTTAGTAGACACATCTAGTATTATGTCTCCTATGTCTATATTCCCCTTAAATTTCTCATCATCAGAAAATCCTTTATGAATGGCTAAAATATCATTTTCTTTATCATAAAATATCAGTTTGTTCATTTGGGTCCCCTTCCTTTTTTAATCATATTTTGCCATGGTCTATACCTCATAATATAGGTAAGTATATATAAGTTTTTCTCCTTGTTTTTATTAAAAATAACCGGCAACCTCATGATTCTTGTATTACTTATTCTAAAGTGTAGGATATGTCTGATTGAGCCGTATTTGTCTTTTTCCCGGTAAGAATAGACTAATTTGTCTGGATTTAATATGTTTTTTACAACTTCTTCTCTATCTCCTCCCCTTAGCATCAACTGTTGAGTAAAATGGGGCTCATTAAAGGTTATCTGGTCTTTTTTGAAAGCCCTAAGTTTTTTCTTTAATTCCTTAATATCATCCTCTTTTATTTGGGTCATGATTACTAGTTTAAATTATTTATTTTATAAATACTTTTGCTCTAGATTCTCGGATAATTCCAACCTAAACATTTTTAAATTTATACTTCTAGTTTAGTAAAAATGAAAAATTGTAAAAAATGTGGAAAGCATATCACATTTCTCTCTTGGTTAGGAGGAGATTCTCTGTCTCTATGTGAAACATGTAAATCAAAAGAAAAGAAAAGATTAGAAAGAGAAAGACAGAAAGAGAAAGAAAAAGAGGAAAAGATTAGAAAAGCAAAAAATTTACTTCTAGAAAAAGGATTTCACTCAGAAAGAACATTTCTTCGAAGAGAAACTTCTGATGCTCATGGTGAAGATTACACCTATTCTTTTTGTGTTAGTGGGCAGGGATATAGCAAAATCCTCCCAAGAAGTATGGTGGGTAAAGAATATCCACTTTCTCTAGAAAGATATAATGAGTTATTAAAAAAAGTAATCAAAAATCGTTTTGATGTGGATAAAGTGCTTAAAGAATTTTATGAAAATCTTGTTATTGAATTAGAAAAAGAAAAAATAGCTTTAAGACAAAAAAGGCTCAAGTTAAAACAAAAAGCCGAAAAAGAGTATTATGGAAAAATTAAAACAAAAAGAGAATATGTTCCCAAAGAATTAAAAGAAGATATTTTACACAAATTTAATCATGAATGTGTTATTTGTGGAGCAAAAGAAGGTTTACATATACACCACAAAGATAAAAATTCCTCCAATAATAAAATAAGCAATCTTATTGTACTTTGTGGAGTTTGCCATAAAAAAGCACATATGAAGGTGAGGTAAAAATGCTACTCAGAGTATTATTAGCCAAATTCCTAAACATGTATAGTTATTTTCATAGAAAGACAAAAGCCTTAGGAGAGCCTCAGATATTTAACATTGAAACTACTAATCTTTGCCCAATGGACTGTGTAATGTGTCCCAGAAGGCATATGAAAAGAAAATTAGGGCATATGGATTTCAACCTATACAAAAAAATAATAAACCAAATAAAAGGAAACACCTACTCAATCTGGCTTCATCATTTCGGAGACCCATTAATGCATCCTGAACTATATAAATTCATAGAATATGCTGAAAAAAACAAAGTT
>JAFCDT010000025.1 GCA_017609525.1 Candidatus Woesearchaeota archaeon
TCTTGAACACCTAACAACAAAATTTTTTTCAATAAAAGAAAAATCAATTTTTTTAACTCTTTCAAGAATATCTTTAAGAGTTTTAAACCTAAAATAACTAATTGACTCATAAATCAAAAAAATACTTCTTAAACCTTCCAATTTTTTAGCATCAAACTCTAACCTGCCAGGAATGATTTGTTTGGAATTCGTTCCTAATTTTTCTTTTATTTCTTTTTCACATATATCTTCAATACCTTTCAAGCAACCTACAACATACTTCATTTTAGAATCTCAAAATCATCAAAAGTTCCAAGATAATTGCTTATTTCTTCAACCTTCACATCCTCAACTTTTGATCCAGGAGGGCCCTGCCAGCATATTTTAATCATCTCTTCGATGTCTTCTCTTCCCCCTTCTAAAACTAATTCTATGTGATCCTCAACATTTTTAACAAACCCTTTTAATCCAATTCTTTTTGCATTCTGTCTAATAAAAAATCTAAAAAAAACGCCAGTTACTTTCCCATAAACTAAAACTCTTTTAATCATTTTGCCAAATAAATATTATTCTTATTGTCAACAATCTCAACCCTAACTTTGTCATTTATCTTTTTATTACATCCTTCAACCATAATAACTCTATTCTTAGCTACCCCCAACATTTGTCCTTTCATCCATCCAGGAGCCTTAATCACAACATAAACCTTTTCTCTTTTTTTAAATACCAAAGGCAAAGAATTTCTTTTTTCAACTTTAATATCTTTATCCCCAATAAGATTAAATCCATGCTTCTTACTTAGATTTCTCAGTTTATTATAAAATCTATACCAATTTATGTTTTTAACCTTTAATCTCCTTCCATACTTAAAAGGCAAATATTTCTGGATCCCTAGTTTACAATTAAGACTTTTGGCAAAAACAATGATATCTTCAATATCTTTGTCATTAATTCCTGGAAGATATACAGGAGCTATTAACAAATCTATTTTGCTCTTAGAAATCTCCCTGGCTACTCTAACAACCTTATCAACATTATAAAAGCCAGTATCGCTCAATTTTCTTGCCAAAACCCCATTCAAACTATGTATAGAAAGGTTAATTCTGTTTAATCCAGCCCCTTCTAGCTCTTTAATCTTATTTTTAGTTAATAGTGTACCATTGCTCTGCATAGAGATGACCTCAACATTTGGCATCTCTCTTATTTCTTTAACCAATTTAACTAAATTTTTATACATGGTTGGTTCTCCAACAGAATCAATATGGATCTCTGTATTCTTTCCCTTAAAATCCACCAACTCCTTCACCCATCTCAGCAAATAATCAACATCAACCACATAATCAGTTCTATGAAAACAGGAATTAATGCCGCTACCAGTACTACAAAAAATGCAGTTTAGATTACATAAAGTAGTAGGCCTAACCTGTAATATGTTAGTACCACGATCAATAACCCCGAAAGCAATGCTTCCAACCAAGGGAATGCCGGATTTTTCATTGATTTTTACTAATTTAGCCATAATAACTCTTAAACTACAACAATCTTAATAAATCTTTTTCTATAAAGCTTGCATATGATTATTGGTAATATAGTTGGAAAAACCTCTACTAATGCATTTAAATTCTTGGTTAAGGGGGAAGCCAGAAAATTTCAATATATTCAGGTACCTTATAAAGAAAACTACCTTCTGGGACAAATCTATGAATTAGAAAGAACAATAGAAGGCACAATAGCTCATTGTAATATTTTAGGATATAGGGAAAACAATTTATTAAAACAACCATTAACCCCTCTAGAACCAGGAATAGAAATCCTTGAGGCATCAAACGATTTCATAAAACAAACACTTAACTTAGAAAAAAAAGAGAATACCCTATTTGTTGGAAAACTTAATAGTAAAGATATTAATATTTATCTAGACATAAACAAATTATTAACTAAACATATTGCAATATTAGCAAAATCAGGATCTGGTAAAAGCTATACCTTGGCAGTATTATTAGAAGAACTACTGGACAAAAAAATACCTATTTTGATCATAGACCCTCATGGAGAATATAACTCATTAAAAGAACCAAATACCAAAGACCAGGAAAAATTAAATTTCTTTAATATAAAACCCCAAGGCTATGCTGAACAAATACAAGAATTTTCTCCAGATATAACAGTTAACCCTCAAGCAAAACCCCTTAAACTAAATTCTGAAAATTTAGATGCCCAAGAACTAATACACATTCTGCCGGCAAGATTATCCAATGCGCAAATAGGGTGTTTATATTCAACACTAAGAAACCTAGACAGAAAAATTGATTTTAATAGCTTGATTATTGCATTAGAAGCAGAAGATAACAATGCAAAGTGGACCCTAATTAATATAATTGAATATCTTCAAAGGTTAGAATTATTTTCAGAATATCCAACAAAACCTAATGAACTGATCCAGCCTGGAAAAATATCAATAATAAATCTCAAAGGATCTAGCACAGAGGTACAAGAAGTTATTGTCTATAAACTAGTAAAAGAATTATTTGAAGAAAGAAAAAAAGGAAACATTCCTCCTTTTTTCTTGGTTATAGAAGAAGCTCACAACTATGTTCCTGAAAGAGGTTTTGGAGAAACAAAATCTTCCGCCATACTAAGACAGGTTTTTGCAGAAGGAAGAAAATTTGGGTTGGGAGCATGTTTAATTTCTCAAAGACCAAGCAGAGTAGAAAAAAATGCATTAAGTCAGGTAACTACTCAAATAATCCTCAAGGTTACCAATCCCAATGATTTAAGGGCAATATCCAACTCCGTTGAAGGGATTACTTCAGAAACAGAAAAAGAAATAATAAATCTGCCAATAGGCACAGCCTTAATCTCTGGCATAATTGATTTGCCCCTATTTGTAGATATAAGACCCAGAAAAACAAAGCATGGGGGAGAAGCAATTAAAATAATAGATGAAAGAAAAGAAGAAACAATAGATGTTATGGAAGAAATTAAAGAGTCAAAAGAACTAATACCAGTAATTCAACAGAAAATAACTAAAAGAGATTTACAATTAATGAACGAAAACAAAGAGATTAAAACAATTCTGATTCCTTGTTTATTTTTAACCTGCTCCCAAAATAATGAACAATTTAACCTTTTGATTAACTTAAATAATAAAGAACTTATTCAAAACATTGAAAAAGCAACAGGAAGGAAACTAGAACCCCCAAACTTTAATCTGTCCCCACAGCAACAAAAAATCTTTAACTTAGCATTAAAACTTAATGAATTCAAAGCAGCAGAATTGTTTGCTCAGTCTGGTTTACAATTTTCTGAGTTATATGATATAATAAAAATTCTAACAAACAAAGAACTTTTAATTAAAGAAGGAGACACTTACAAAATTAAAGGAACAGTTAACACTTTCTCTGATCTAAGGGAATTTTCTTGTTATGAAAAACCAGATTTTATAGATCAAGAATATGACAAAAAACTAGAGAAAAATTTTGATGTAAATGAAATTATTGATTTTATTAAAAGTTTTGTAGACATAAAAAATTCCAAAGAATGCTATCTGGTGGGTTATTCCTTTTTATAGTTTAATTGACTTTTCTGACATAAAAATAAATTATGACCTAAAATAATAAAAAGTTCTAAAGTTTAGAATAAACCCCAATATCCATAAATACTTTGCCTGTCTTAACAGCAACACCTTTCAAACCCTCCAATAATTCTTCAGAACTAAACTCACTCTTTCCTAAACAAATCAATTCATCTTTCAAACTCATTACTGCAACTAAATCCCCTTCCTTGATTCCAGAATGAACTTTAGAAATACCACCAAAATACAAATCAGCACCATGACACAAATTATCGATTGCAGAATCAAAAACCCAAACCTTTGGTAAATGCTCAACAGCTTTCTCAATGGGTTTAATAACTTTCCTTAATTCTTTATCATTGCCTTCTTTATAGAACTCATAAGCATCCTTTAAATCATACAATGTTATCATCTCTTTATCTGTAAAATTAGCAACCCTAGTCCTTATCAACTGAGCCATATGTGCTCCCGTATTAAGTTTAATCCCAAGATCGTGTATATACTTTCTGATATAAGTTCCTGCTTGACAACCAATTCTGAATAGAACCTCTTTGCCTTCAATTTCTAGGATTTCAACATAATAAATTTCTCTAACTCTTTCCTTTCTTTTGACTGCAGAACGGATGGGTGGTAGTTGGGTGATTTTTCCTGTAAATTCTTGCATTGTTTTTCTTATCACTTTTTCATCAATATCTTTATGCAAGTGCATTAATGCAACATACTCTTTTCCGGTTTTTAGTAAAACATCAGCAATCCTTGTAGCCTTTCCCAATGCAACTGGTAAAACTCCTGTAACTTTAGGGTCTAAACTGCCAGAATGGCCGGCTTTTTTGATATGTAAAATCTTCTTGACATAATCACTAACCTGATGGCTTGTTGGACCCGACGGTTTATTTATATTAATAATTCCATAGTTAATTAATTTCTTAATCTCTCGTTCTTCTGGTCTAGAACCATATTTAGAATCGGTTTCAGCTTCTTTTCTAACTAAAATCTTGTGCTCAATAGCTTCAAAAGGTAATTTCATAATTATATACTAAATCACAACCTTTAAAAATTTTATTTAAATCACCCGTACCATGGGAATTGATAGGTTATTCAAAGTACATTACAGATATGGGAGACACGAAAACCACGATCTTCTGGGGGTTAAATGGTCGGAATTTCATTGGAGGAATAATTATGATCCAAAAGAAACCTGGCTTAAAACAACAGTTATGGCAGGAAGCAAAATTAAAGCAAGTAGCGCAGCTAGGCAAGAATTGAATCCAAGAAGATTAAAAGATTATATCATAAAAGATTCAGATGGTCCATACATTATAAGACGGAGACCCTTGCTTCTTATCATTGGAAAAATAGAAAGAATAAATTAGATTATTTCTTGAGCTCTTTTTTCTTAATAACTTTCTCTAATTTTTTCATTTGTTCTTTTTCTTTGTCTTTAACAACTTTGGTTTCCTCTTTTATGCTTTTTTTCTTTAATTCAGCATGCTCTAAAACTTCTTTTTTCTCTTTTTCTTCCTCTTTCTTGTGTTCTTCTTCTTTTTTATGTGCTGCTTTGCCCCCAAATTTTTCTTTAACTTTCTCAGCCAAACCTTTCTTTTTTTCTTCAGGTTTCTTCTCGCCTTCTAAGCTTTTCCCAATTAAATTGACCCTGGCAAAAATTTTATCTTTTTCCTCAACTTTAACAACGCTAACAGAAATCTTTCCAGGAGGATTTTTTCTCCCATGTTTATGTAGCTCTAAATTTAGTTCTTTGAGGATCTTAACTTCATCTACTTTCATATGCTTCTTAATAAATTCTCTCAAAACCTTTACAGCTTTTTGTGTTCTTTGATATTTAGGAACTTTCAAAAAACCTTTTCTTAGTGGAACAATATAATCTCTTTTAACTTCTGCCATTTTTATGCTTTAATCTTTCCCCTTTTCCAAGATCTCTTTACAAAAGTGTGCCTTCCTGGATGAATCTTTCTTCCTCTAGAATATTTTTTTAATACGGACCAATAAGGGGCCCACCTGGTTTGTTTAGCTTTCTTAGCCAATCTTGATTTTTTGCCACTCCATTTAATAGCCATTTTAAATCCGTTTTATTTTTATTTCTTTTTTCTTGCCAATTATTTGCTTGAGCAGATCTTTAAATTCTGCATCATCTATCTTTCCTTTAATTTGCCCTGATTGGACACCTTTGACAATCACTAAAAGTGCCTGAACAGCAACCTCTTGATGCGCAAGTTTAACATTACCGTATCTTGCAATTGCTTCTTTTGTCATATGCTGTTTTGCAATTGCTTCCAAGGTTGCAATCTCTTGTTGCAATTGAGCTCTTTCTTGTATTTCTTTTTCTTGTTCTTTTATAAATTCTTTTTTGAATTCTTCATTCATAATTGAGTTTTATTTATCTTATCTAAAAAACTTTTGCCTTTAGCAGTTAATACTCTGCCTTTTCTTTTTGTCTTATCTTTTTTTTCAACAAACCCTGCTTCTTCTAATTGTTGTAATATAGTCCTTATAATCTTACCCGACCCTTTTCTAAATCGTTCTGGTTTGTGGCCACGATTTTTTTTATTGCCATACTTGGTTTTTAACTTTGAAACGCCAATGGGACCCAAAGTATAGAGTTTCCTTAAAATTGAAGCAGATCTTAAATACCACCAGTCTTTTTGTGTAGGGGGTCTTTCTTTACCTGACCCTGTCTTAACAAAGAGACTCCATTCTGGCTGTTTTATATGTTTTTTAAGCTCTTGAGCAGCCTTTTCTATTAATTCATTAATCTCAACATCATGCATTCCCATTTTAAAATTGTCGCGCTTTTCAGCACTAGAGCAGCTTATTAGATAAGCCCAGGATTTCAATAAATTTACTATTTATAAAACTATGCTTTCTTTATAATATAGCCAGAATCAGAATCTTCAATAATATAGCCCTTTTTCTTAATCTCATTCCTAATCTTATCTGCTTTAGTCCAATTTTTCTCTTTTCTAGCTTTTTCTCGTTCTTCAACTAGCTTTTTAATTTCAGAAGGAACTTTCTCAGCCTTAATATCTTTTAAACCTAAACCCAAAACAATATCAAAATCATACACTAGCTTTAATTTTTCTTTACTTCCGAGCTTTTTATCTCTCAAAACATTCCATAAAACAGATAAGGCCCTAGGAATATTTAAATCATCATTTATGCTTTTTAAAAATTCTTTTTTATATTTTTCATAATCTTTTGTTTTGTTTGAATCTTTTTTTGATTTTAAATCCAGAATTATATTCTTTAACCTTTCATAACTGTTCTTGGCGCCCTTTAACCGATCTAATGAAAAATTCAATGGTTTTCTATAATGTGTATTTAAACAGAAATATCTAAAATCTAATGCATCAAAACCCTTTTCTTCTAGTTCAGAGATTGTATATAATCCTCCTTTGCTTTTGCTTATCTTTTCCCCCTTAGATGTTAAAAAAGCACCATGTAGCCAATACCTAACCCATGGTTTTTTTCCAAAAGCCGCCTCTGATTGTGCAATCTCATTGGTATGATGTACCTGAATGTGATCTTCTCCTCCAGTATGTATATCAAACTGCTTACCTAAATACTTTGAAGACATTGCACTACATTCAATATGCCAACCAGGATAACCTATTCCCCATTTAGAATTCCACTCCTGTTGCCTTACTCCAGGTTTTTCAGAAAACTTCCACAAGGCAAAATCAGTTTTATTCTTCTTCTCCCCTATGCTAACTCTCTTTCCAGCTTTTAGCCCTTCTTTTTTTATTCTCCCTAGCTTACCATAATCTTTTAGCTTAGAAGTATCAAAATAGATTCCATCACTGGTTTGGTAAGTATAACCTTTTTTTTCTAATATTTTAACAAGTTCAATTTGTTCTTTAATATGTTCTGTTGCTTTAGCTATTATATCCGGAAACAAAATATTAAGTTTTTTTAGGTCTTTTTCAAATACTTTTGCATAGTAATTGGCTATTTCTTTAGCAGATTTTTTCTCTCTTTTAGCAGCCACCTCAATCTTATCTTCCCCTTCGTCCGCGTCACTAGTTAAGTGTCCTACATCAGTATAGTTCATAACATGTTTTACCTTAAATCCATCATACAAAAGAACTCTTTTTAATAAATCATTAAATACGTATGTTCTTAAATTTCCAATGTGTTGATACCAATAAACAGTTGGACCACAAGCGTACCAGCCAACATGTTTTTTTCTAATAGGATTAAAAATTTCTTTTTTTCTTGTAAGTGTATTAAATAGTTTTAAATTCATAATAAAAAAGTAAGAGAAATGATATATAAACTTAATTAAAAGATCCCTCTACCCTTAACCACTGAAACAATAACTGCGCCAGTGTCATAAATCTGGTTCCCGGCCTTGGCAGTAATTTTATAGGCTCCAGATCTCAATGGAGCATCAGCAGTTGCAGCCACACCAACAATAAATGTTGCTTGTTGACCTTCCTGTAATGAAACACTTTCTTCAGAAATTATCTCAACTCTTACTTTATCAGTAGGCAAGGGGTTAGTACCAGAAGGAGCTATATCAAGAGTAAATGTTTGTGCTCCAGATAACGTACCATCATGCCCAACCATTACTTTAAAAGAAGTTTGTTTGCCCTGTTTTACCTCAACAGAACTTGGAGCACTAAATTTGGATTCAATAGTAATACTTCCTAATTCAGTCCCAGCTTTATCAAAAATATCTCCTGATAGATCATTTAATTTACCAAAGATCCCTTTAACAAAAACTAAACCCAGAGTTAATAAAGTAACACCAATAACAACAACAACTATGGTGGAAATAGAAAGTTCTAATGCCCCTTTTTTTTGCATGGATTTCACCTCATTAAAATTAATAATTAACTGACATATAAAGGTTTCTATAGGTTTAAAAGTGGGACGGCTGGGATTTGAACCCAGAACACCCACGGCTTCAGCGTGGTCTGAGATTCTTATCCAAATACTTTTAGGATAAAAATGCTCTCCTTAACCGAAGCAGAGTGTTAACCCTTGCTCTTCTCAGATTGAGCTACCGCAAAATGCTCTCCTTAACCGAAGCAGAGTGTTAACCCTTGCTCTTCTCAGATTGAGCTACCGCTTAATGTCCTTAAGTAAATCCTTAAAATCCCATCCGGAGCTCAACTATAAAATGGTGAAAAATAAAGCTATTTAAACTTTTCTAATTGTTTAATCTTAACAAGATTTTTTGGATTAGAAAAACCAATTTCATTAATCCATTTCCAAATCTGTTTTTTGCCATTTAAAGAAATAACCCACCTGTTTTTTGCCATTTAAAGAAATAACCCACCTCACATAGTTAGGGCTATACTTCGCGTTTCTTTTTTCCTTTCTCAATCCAAACTTAAATCCATTTTTTTCTAATAAGCTACTAATTTGAAATGCGAGGTTTTCGCTACAAGTACCTACTTCAATAATGGGATACTTAGGTGTATGACTTTTTTTGCAAAAAAAGAACGAACCATCTGTATCCACTATTCCCCTTAAACAACTTATTGCAAGATCTTTATTAGAAATTATCTTCCTTGGAATCTGAACAATCAAGCTTTTACCTTTCCCATAGGGAAAACCTAATCTATTGATGAGAAAACTTACAAAGTTTTTAGAATAAATCCTTAATCTAAGCCCTCTTCCTCGCTGTTTATAGTTAACTTTTTTATTTAATAATTCTGAAATTTTATTTTGTATATACACGAAATACTTTAAATCATCTAAAGGATGGCCTACAATTTCAACTAAGTATTGATTTTTATATTTACAAACACATCCATCCCCTATAATTATTCCGATTAATTCTGCTAGGCTTTTATTTAAGATATACTGCATACCAACTTTAAGAGATTTTAATTTATAAATGCTACGCGTCTCTGTCTTCTGTGTCTTCTGAAGTTCATAAAACCATTAAAAATTAAAGAAAAAATTCCCATCCATTCAAATAAAAACTTATATAAACAATATATTACAGCAAACACATATGGAAATCCCAAAAGAATACAATGCAAAAGAAGTAGAACTTAAATGGCAAAAATATTGGGAAAAGAATAAAATTTACAAGTTTGATATAAAAAACAAGAAACCAATTTATTCAATAGACACCCCCCCACCCTATGCTTCTGCAGGCCATTTACATGTAGGTCATGGCTTACACTATACTCAATTTGAGATTATAGCTAGAATTAGAAGGCAATTGGGTTATAATGTCTACTTTGCACCAGGTTTTGATGATAATGGTTTGCCAACAGAAAAATATGTAGAAGAAAAACTAGGAATTAATAAATCAAAGACAAACAGGGCAGAATTTAGGAAACTATGTTTAAAAGAATCTCAAAAAGTTGAAAAAGATTATGCAAATCGAGTTTTTAGAAAACTAGGTCATAGTTATGACTGGGATTTACTCTACACAACCATATCTCCAGAAGCACAAAAGGTTACTCAAACAGTTTTCCTAAAACTGGTTAAAAAAAGAGATTGCTATAGAAAAGAAGAACCCACAATCTGGTGTCCCCACCATGAAACCGCTTTGGCCCAAGCAGAAGTTGAAGACCTACAAAGAACAACAAATCTAAATTACATTGATTTTGATATTGCTGACTCAAATGAAAGAGTGGTAATAGCAACAACAAGACCAGAATTCTTGCCAGCATGTGTTGGAATCCTTTATTCAATCATAGGGTCAAGATTATGAAAGATGAGACCGTTGACAAAGAATTTGGAACAGGAATAATGATGGTTTGTACTTTTGGTGATAACGCAGATATTGAAAAATGGAAAAAATACAATCTTGAATTGAAAGCAATCCTTACTAAAGATGGAAATTTAAATAATTTGTGTGGAAAATATGAAGGAATGAAGATAGAGGAAGCAAAGAAGAAAATTATTGAAGATCTTAAAAAAGAGGGAAGAATAAAAAAA
>JAFCDT010000026.1 GCA_017609525.1 Candidatus Woesearchaeota archaeon
TGCTCGTGAGATAGCTTGCTGTTATAACTTTATTTCGTGGACAATTTGTGTATGTGTTACACAGATTAATGTCTGCTACTTTGTTATCTGAACGACCTGTTAAGGATTCTCTCATTATATTTGCTGTTTTTCTGCTCCCCAAGCTTCCTGTTTCAACCACCACATAAAGTTTGCTTCCTTTTGATATTGTTGGTATGCTTTGCTCTGTTATGTCTGTAGGTTTGCTGTCAAATAACCTTACGGTGGTTGCTTTTTCTATTTTACTACTAGTTACTGCCTGCCCTGTGTAGGGATTTAATGCTATCACAGCTATAGCAATGACTATTACTACTGCAAGAATAATAGATTTAGCATCTTTTTTTTCTATTTTAAAACACTTTGTTTATTTAAAGATTTTTGTTTTAGATAGCAGGTACCTTATATCTGAAATTATGGGTATTGTCTTGATTTTTAGTTTTTTTGTCAGGAAAATCCAGATTATTACTACATAAATGCTTGAAACTATTTTCCAGAACAGGAAATGCAATGTTTGAAATAGGTTTATTTGATTTTCCAAAAAGAAGTATATTAAAATGTCTATTCTTATTATGTTTGCTATGAAAATTAGTATTGATCCTGATATGAATAGTATTACTGATTTTTTTAGATTGATATTCTTTGTTAACAGAATTAGTATTGCTAACAGGTAATATGCTGATGTAGCGATACATGCTTGGTTAAAGAACAGAATTGTATTGTTAATTATTATTGAATCTTTTGTTATTACTGGTAAAAGCTTGAGGAAAGGAAGTGCTGAGAGATAAAGCGTTGGTTTTAAAAGTAAAAGGTAGAAGATGTTTATTGGGATTATTAATAGAAGTATTGCTATGATTAACCTTGTTATTAGTTTTTGAGGGTATTTCATCTTAACTCTTTTGCATGTGCTAATCTGTATTCTTCATATGAAAATTTCATGTTTGCGAATTTAACTTTGGTTTTTAGGTGTTTTTTTAGATATTTAATTTCTTGTTTTATTTTGGTCTTATCGAACTTATGATCTTTTAGGTTGGTTTTTGGTTTTGGAACAAAAGGATTGATGCTTGCTGAACATTTTGCCTTGTTTATGAATTCTATTAGTTCATCTAGATCTTTTTTTGTTGTATTTGGGATTCCAACCATAAAGTAAAGTTTAATTTTGAATCCTTTTTGTTTTGCTTTTTTTATGAAGTTAAAATATTGTGCATCTGAAATATGCTTGTTTAGTAAGTATCTTAATCTTTGATTTGATTCTGGGGCTATTGTCAATGATCTTTGACCTCCTTTTTTTATTAAATCCAGCAATTCATCATCCATTAATTCAATTTTTATAGAGGGTATTGAAAACTGCAGGTTTTTCTTTATTAGGTGTTTTAAAATTTCTTTTCTTTTTGGGTGGGCAAAAGAAGGAGAATAAATAACCACTTTATTTGTTTTGTTTATTTTAACTCCTTGGTCTATAATTTCTTTTATTTTTTTTAATGACCTGTATTTGATTTTGGAATGGATGCTTCTAATTGAACAAAAATGACAATTGAAAGGACAACCCCTTTCTATTTCCAGGATAAATGATCTCCCAAACACAAAGTTTTTGTTTATTTTTTTGGGCAGTGGCTGGTATAATGGATATGGATATTTATCCAGGTCTTTTATTGAAGTGAAGGTAAATTTTTTTCCTGGAATATAGATTCCATTTATTTTTGATATTTTCTTTAAGAAAGTCTTTTTGTCTTGAGTTTGTTTGTAGATTTTTAATATTTCTGGAAGTATTTTTTCTGCCTCTCCTGTTACAAAAAAGTCTATGTATTTTTCTAATGGTTTTGGATTTTGATTAATGCATGGTCCTCCTGCGAATATGATTTGTTTTCTTTTTTTATCTAAAGAAATATTATTTTGTTTTAGAATTTTGAAAAAGTTATAATAATCAAGTTCGTATTGGAAGGTAAAACCTATTAGATTAGAAGTTAATTTGTTTTTGTCTAGGAAATGCCTTTTTGCAATAAAATCTTTTTGTTTGTTGATTATGTTATATAATATTAGTAACCCTAAAGAGTAATATCCTCCATAGGATTTGTTTGGATATACTAAGTCAACTTGAATTAGAGATTTATTCCAGGATTTCATATATGTAAAGGAAGAAGTTTGTTTTTAAAATTTTGCAAATTTAGCTTAGCTCAAACATTTCTTGTATTAAGACACAGATATTATGTGCCAGGCATTTAGCTAATATTTCATTAGCTTGTCCTATTTCATTCTTAGATCTTACATGCTTTCCAAATTTGATTTTAAGCATATTAAAAACAGTCTCAGAATTACTTCTCTTATGGTAATGTTCCATAAATTCTTCCTGATGATTTAGGTAATATCTATACATTCTTCCCCATAACAGAGATTCTCTTCTTCTCTTGCCTGTAGTGTGCTTCTTAAAAGGAATATAAGCAATTCCACCTATTTGAGATACTGTGTTTAGGTTAGCTCTTGAAGAATATGCCTTATCTGCTGATACTTCTCTTATATCATAGATTTTATTAGTTTCTAGGATTAAATCCTTGAATTGTGGACTATCTGCTGCATACCCTCTTGTTATGTTAACTGCTGTTATTATATTGGTTTTAACCCCGCAGGTTAAATGACATTTTCTAAATCTTCTTACTGTATTTTTCTTTTGGTTTCTTGCTTCAAACCACTTATCAAATTGTGATGTTGAGAAGCCAGAAGAATCTACTGCAAAATCCATTTCTACTTGTTGCAAAGGCAATCCTGAAACATTGATTAAATGCTTGAAATAAGAAATTAAACTCGGATCATTTAAACGTTTTAGAATTGTGTTAAAATGCGGTGTTTTATTTATATATATTAGTTTCTTAGCTATCTCTAGATCTGATATACATCTTCTGCTGGATTTAATGTTATATGCCTGTAATGTTAAGTAGGATATTTTATCCCTTAGTTTCACAGGTTTTCTTCCTACTCCTTTATGCTCTGGAAAAGGGATATAATCCAATAGCTCATCTAAAAACCTCATTAGATATAATTTCTCTGTAGATTGTGCTTGATTATATGCGGGCCAATCCTGAGAAGTTATTTTTCTTTTTTAGGTTTCTTAATTTCTGGCTTTTCTTTCTTTTTCTTTGCAGGTTTTACTTTTGGATAGATCTTGTTGTATATTTTGTCTATGTCTAGATACTGATATGGAATTTTCCTTTCGGAAATTTTATTAAGCTCTTTATTTTCATCTTCTTTGGGGTTCATTTTGTGGACTCCTCCAGAGAGATGGTCTTTTGCGATGTCCTCTCTCTGGTATATTCAATAATAAGTTAAATACTTATTATATAAGTAAATAACTTATACTAATATATAAATATTTTTAAAATAAAAATTATATTTTACAAAATATAAATATTTAAATACCTTATCTTATAAGTTAATAACTTATTAAAATGATCTCTCCTTTACCAAAATGGATTATGCAAAGATACGCGAAACTTTGGAATGAATTTAGAGATGAACCCTTTAGTCATGAACAAGCTGTTAAATTTCTAAAGGATAAGGAACAAGTTGTTAGTGTGTTTCTCTCTGATTTAAAAAAAGCAGGATGGTTAGAGGTAACCTTAAACCCAAAAGATACTAGGATAAGATTGTATAAATTAAAAGAACCAAATCAAGCAGTGAAGGAGATGATCAAATAGATTATTAAAAATGCCTAAAAAAAGGGATAAATCAAAATGGATTGATACAGAAGAGGTTATAAGAGAGTGGGGGGGAGGAAAACATACAATTTCTATAACAAAGCCTTATGAGGATACAGCTGATAAAAAAGTAAGGCAAATAGCATTATATAAACAATGGTGGCATAATAAACCTTTTCCCATACAACCTTATACAGAAGATGGTAAAAGTTTCTTAAATATAAGAAAATTTAATATAAAATATCTTGAAGATTGGTTAAAAATAAAATCTTTTATTGAAGAAAAAAATATAGATCTTCTTGGTTGGGATATAAAAGAAGACATAAAAAAACTAGAAAAAAGAGATGAATCTGAAAAGAGAATAGAGTCTACAATAAAAAGAATTGTACAAAAAAATCCGCAGAAGGTTATCCAATTTTTAAGAATACTCGAGATTAATTTAGACAAAGGAAATCTAGATGATATTGACATAACCTTTTTGAAAAACTTATCAGATGTGGTTTCTGATGTTAATTTTAAAGTAGATTCAAGAATAGTAGAATCTCTAAAAGCTTTAATACCTAAACTAAGTAGAGAAGATAGACTAACTATAGATACTTTTAATAAATTATTAGATGATTGGTCATTAAGAGATGTAAATAATTTAACCTTGTGGGTTACAAGTAGACTTAATGCTATAGATTTTTTTAAAGATCTAATTACAAATAAAAATACTTATGAACTTAAGGGGGAAAAAAGAGAATCTATGCATAATTTTTTAGAAGATAATTCTTGGATTTTAGGAGAAAATTATGAATTAGTTATTAGTAATAAATCCTTAAAAAGATTAATTAAACAAGACTTAGAAAAGAAAGATAAAAAACATGAGAGAAAAAGACCGGATTTTGCTTTAGCCGCAAATGAAGATAAATTACTTATAATAACTGAAATTAAAAAACCAAATTATTATCTTAAACTTGACGACTGTAAACAATTAATGATATACAGAAGTATAGCAGAGAAATACATGGGGAAGAAATTTCAATCTTTCAAGGGCTTTTTAATAGGTAACAAACTTAGTTCAGAATTATCAAGAAACAAAGGAGAATTCAAAAATATTACTATCAAAACTTATACTAATATAATAAGTGGTGTTGAAAAAAGATACAAAGAAATTTTGAAAATCTTAGATAAAAAGAAAGTAACCTATGAAAAGAAAAAGAGGGTAAAAGAAAAAAATGAAAAAAAGAATAAAATTAGAAGATGATAGTAAAAATCATATAATTTATGTAGGTGACTGTTTAGAACATTTAGACAACATTAAAGATAATTCTTGTAAATTAATTTTCGCTGATCCACCATATAATATGGGTAAAGATTTTGGTAATAATCATGATAAATGGAAAACACCTTTAAATTATAGAAATTGGTGTATTATGTGGATCAAAAAATGTATTAAAAAATTGACCTCTGATGGCAGCATTATGATTATGGGTCATCCTAGATTTTCTTCTTATTTAGTTCCATATCTTGATAAGGAGTTAGTATATACAAATCAAATAGTTTATTATTATACTGATGGTATGCCCGAAAAAAAGAATTTTGAAAGAAGATATGAACTTATTTTATATTATAGAAAAAATAAAGATAAGTATGTTTTCAATATAGATGATGTCAGGGTTCCATTGATTAGATATGATAAAATGAGCAACAAGAGAGGTAAGAACCCAAATGATGTTTGGCAAATTAATAGGGTAAGGTGGAATTCAAAAGAGAGAATGTCTTTACCTAATGGAAAGATTGCTCATGCTGCACAAAAACCATTAAGGTTAATGAGGAGAATAATACTAGCCACCACAAATAAAGGTGACTTAATTTTAGACCCTTTTTTAGGAACTGGAACAACTTCTGTAGCTGCAAAAGAATTAGGTCGTAAATCCATAGGGATTGAACTTAATCCAAAATATGCTAAAATGTCATTAAATAGGATTAATAAAACAAAAGTTTTAGATAAAGGGTTAGAATATGAAGAAAGGTAATTTTAATATAAATAGGATTAATAGAAATATAAAAAATGTAGAAAATAAATTTAATAAGATAGATGAATGGTTGATCCCTAGGGATAGATTTAGTTTTTACCTCACTCATGATTTCCATCCATATTTTGCAGCATATCCTCCAGAATTGGTTTCAAGGATTCTTAACAAATACTCTAATGTTGGTGATGTATTCTTAGATCCATTTATGGGTGGCGGAAGTTCAATTGTAGAGGGATTTAGACTTAAAAGAAAAACCATCGGTATTGATATAAGCCCTTTATCTAAATTTATTAGTGAAGTTAAAACAAAACCCTTTATTATAGATGAAAAAAAAATTAGAAAACTTCTTTTAAAAATACGAGAAGATATATTTAAACATAATTTAGATAATTACAAGAATTTTGATTACCCCACCCCAAATGTAACAAATATTAGTAAATGGTTTAAAAAAAATGTTAGGTTTGAATTATCTATTATTTTATACCATATAAACAAAATAAAAAATATAACATTTAAAAAATTTTTATTATTGGCTTTTTCTAGCATAATAAGAAAGGTATCAAATGCAAAGAATGCACAACAGCATTTATGTATTAAAAAAGATAAAAAAATTCCACAAGTATATTCTTTATTTGAAGAAAAGGTTAAATTAATGTCAAACCAGATGAAAGAATATGTTACAAAATTAGGGTCTATTTCCAATTATACTCTTCCCAAACTCTATGTTTATGATATTAGAAAAATGACTAATATAATCGAACCAAATAGTGTTGACATTATAATAACTTCCCCCCCCTATGGAACAGGTTCAAGGTATACAGATGTGCACAGATTAAATTTTGAGTGGTTAAATCTAAAAAAACCAAACAAAAAAGAAACTTTAGAGACTACTTCCGATTTTAAACTAGAATTAAAAAAAGGAATAGAAGAAATGTATAAAGTTTTGAAAAAAGGGAAATATTGTTTCATTGTATATGGAGATCCCTCTACAGAAGATAGTATTACTAAAGAAGTTATAAAAGACGCTTTAAATGTGGGTTTCAAATATGAAGGATTAATTAGTTGTCCTATAGAGAAAACTATTAGCAATCATCATGAAAAATATAGACGTTTTATTCCAAAAGATTTCATACTAATATTTAAAAAATCTAACTAAATATGTCATTTATTAACTCTTTATTCACAATACCGTTATAGGTGAGTATTTTACCCACTTTATTCCATGAATTATCTTTTTTTTCTCTGATTTTATTATTCAAATACTCTAAGTCTTCTAACGAAATTATTGTAAAGGGTTGATATCTTTTCTTTAGTTGTTTCATATTTTTAGAGATACTCTTAGACAATTTTTTACCAACAATCAATGTCCTTTTTGCATTAATTTTTAATACTTTTGTGGTGTGTTCTTTAAAATTATCTAAATCATCCTTAACTTTTTGTAAAGACAAAGTATCAACAGAGGTTGTTTCAACTAAAATTTTTAATTCTTCATTATGTAAAAATTTAATAAGATTTTTTTCTATCCTTTTTGGAAAAAGAACCATATCCGGTCTATCAGATTTAGTAAAAGTTATTGGTTTGTAACCAATTTTTGAAAACAAATTAGAAAGATTTAATTCATGCAAATGTGCTTTAGTTGTTAAAAAGATTTCTGGGAGGGACCCAATAAGTACTTTATTATCCACTTCAATCTCAAAAAATCCTAATTCTGTAGATTTAAAGCTCTCAGATATTTTTTTATTTTCTAATGTTAATGAAATCTTCGTTTCAATATTTGAATTTGGTTTTAAAACAATAATCTCTGAGGCTTCTCTACTTTCAAATCTATTATAAAATAAAGGATGTATCTTTATATTAATTTTGATTTTTATTTTTTTGCTTCCAGAATATTTTACTTTAAATGTAATATCAATTTTATCTCTTTCTTCAGGAGCATAAGGGCCTAAATTTTTTAAGGTTTCTATAGTCAAATCTTTTATTTTTATTTTATTGGGTAGACAAGAAGGTACAGCTTCCTTTATGCTCTTAAAAGAATTTACTAAATTATAATATTTATTATCTAACTTGAAAGTGCCATTATTTGTTCTATATATAAATCCTAAGGGTTCTAACCAACCATACATTATTGCTTTTATACTATCTCTTACTACTCCTGTAATTTTACAAGCTTCAAAATAATTTAGAGGTAGTTCTCTTTTTCGTAAGGTATTAAATGTCAGATGTAGCTGTTCAAAGTCATTTTTATTATCCAACTTTACCAAAAGCCAAGCTAATGCAAAGACCCTATGTTTATCAGGTATTTCTAGTAATCTTTTACCTTTTTTTGAAATTTTATATTTTGGTCTTCCCCCTTTTTTCCAATTTATTGCATTGCATTCTGTGATCCTTAACTTATCCCTTCTATCTATTAAACCATACCTCCATAATTCTTTAAAATAAGACCTACATGTTTCATTTCGTTCTCCACCAAATATTTCAGGTAACAAATCCATTATTGTGTTGACACTTGTCCAATTACTTACTTCATTAATCTTTTCTAGAACACTAAAGAAAATGTTGATTCCCATTCCTTTAGCAACAGCTTTTTTAGCTGAAGCTATTCTTGCTCCACCTTTTACCATTTTATTCTAACTGTTCTTTATAACCAGAAACATCATATACGATATTTTTATCCCACTCTTTTCTTTCTGGATATTTTCTCTCTTTCACTTCATGAACAAATAGTGCCAACATTTCATTTCTATGGTTAACAAATAAAAAATATATTTTAACAGGACAAATTTTACTAAATTTAATATAATGGTTATAATCTCTTTTATTAACTAAAAAATTATGGGCTGAGTGATTAAATTTTCTTTTAGTTTTAACATCAAATAAGAAAATTTTTCCTTTATCCCTTGCTATAAAATCAGGTATTTTTGGGTATTTTTTTAATTCCTTCCATTCCATAACTTTATCTGATTTATCTGCCATAGTATAAAGATTAAGAGGCATTACATCTATCTCTTTCTTTGGCATGTAATCTTCTATAAATTTCTCGCCTAATTCTCCTAGTTCTCTTAACTCTACCCACTTTCCATCTTGACTTTTCTTTGGTTTCATTTTTTGAGATTGGGGACTTTTTCCATTGTTTTTTTAATATGTACGAATCTTCTTAGAAGAATATACAACATTTCAAAATTAAATTCTTCTTTAGCATAATCAATTATTTTATCAAATTTTTTATTTTTATAATATTCACTTAGTTTTTTACCACTATTTACTTTTTGTTTTAATTCAAAAAATTTATTTACTTCATTATGATTGACATTATAAAATTCTTTTTTCTTAGTCATTCTTTGAGAGGTAATCATACTTATTTGACCTAAATCAATATGGTGTGGCAATTGAAATAGGTTTTTATGTAATTCTTCTGGAGAATCTATCTTATAATATAATAACCTAGCAAATAGATAAGGAAGGTCAAATTTGATATTATTAAATCCAACTAATTTAATATGTGGATCTTCCTTAACCTTATTCTTAAGAAAATTATAAAATTTAACTAAGATATCTTTTTCGGAAGAGTCCCATTCCTTGTATATTGTGGGTGGGATAATATTCTTCTCAGTTAAGATAAAAGCATTATAAAAATTAAAACAAATTAATATTATCTTTGATTCTTCCAAAAAGGGATTTAACCCACTATTTGAATCTTTTTCTCCAATATAAGTTTCAACATCAATAAATAAGTACCCCATAATATATAATCAAAAGACAATTATATTTAAAGTATTCTATTTAGGTACAAAGGGCTTTTATTTATGTGCAGAATTTAGTTTATGTGCAAAGCCCAAATTTAGAAAGAAGCTCTTGTTTTAGGTTATGACAATAAGGACACTTCTCGCCTTGGTTATGGAAAGCACCACATGTTTTACATCTAATTCTTCTCATGCAGGTTAGGTGAAGTAATGATGAAATAAATATTTATAAGCGTTTTAATATCAAAGTTAATACATTGATTTGTCATTCAGGAAGAAACTTCGTGTTTTTTCTTTCCAGTTAATATCTATTTTCTGTTTGTGGGGTTATTATAGAATTCTTTGGTTATACATGACAAAAAAGATAAATTTTTAAAAGTTGTTGTTAGTACCCATTTGAGAGTGATTACAAAATAGAAAGATTTATATATGGGTTGTAATTCTGTAGTGGTATCAAATTAAATGATAATATCTATGGAGGTAAAAGATGAGAGGACATATAAAAGTTTTTAGTATGCTTTTATTGGTTTTAGCTAGTATTTTTATGGTTAGTCCAGTAAAGGCTAATGACGAACCTTTTGAGATTACAGCTGTTGAAGTTTGTGACATTGTCGCTGATAAAGATCAGACTGAAGCAGTTTATGTTGAACGTGGTACAAGTTGTAATGTTGAGATCTATTTGCTTGGAAATGAGAATACTGATGACGTAAAGATTAAGGCATGGGTTGGCGGTTATGAATATGATGACATTGAAGATGTTTCTGAAATGTTTGATGTTAAATCAGGTGTTAGGTACAAGAAATACTTAAGACTAGACTTCCCAGAAGACATGGATACAAGCAAAAGTCTTGATCATGGAGACGATTATACTCTTTATGTTGAAGTCTACAATAAAGACTTCAGAATAGACGAAGACTATACATTAAGAGTTGAAGATACAAGGCATCTTGTTGCTATTAGGGATGTTATTGTAAGACCTGGAAATTATGTTGAAGCTGGAAGAGCATTGTTCACTGTTGTAAGAGTAGAGAACATGGGTGCTCGAAAGGAAGAAGACATAAAGGTTGTAGTCAGCATTCCTGAATTAGGAATAAGCACAAGAGATTATGTTGATGAATTAACAGACCTTGAAATTAACAACGAAGATGAAGAAGACTCAATGAGTTCAAATGAGTTGTTCTTAAGAATCCCTTCAGATGCCAAGACTGGCGATTATGAAATGCTTGTCGAGGTTGTCTACAATAGAGGACATTCAGTAAGCAGAGCAAAAGAAATGATCCATGTTGTGGGTGCTGAGTCAGAAGAAGCTCAGGATGAAGGAACTTACCTAGTTAACTTTGATGCTACAAGCAAGGAAGTTAATTTGGGTGATGAAGCTGCATTTAAGGTAAGAATTGCTAACCTAAATGGTGAAGCACATGTTTACTCTGTTGAAGTTAGTGGAGAGAAATTGTTTGCTAATTCAAGGGTAGAAAATAACTTTGTAAGAATTGCCAAGGATTCAACTGGCGAAATTACCTTGTTTATGAGTGGTAAGCAAGCAGGCAGTAACAGCTTTACTGTTAAGGTTATGACCGATGGCAAGCTACTAGAGGAAAGAACTTTAACTTTGAATGTTAAAGGAGATGTATTAGACACAAGAAATGTCCTATTAATAGGATTTGTTGTGTTAGTAATAATCTTGATCGTGCTTGGTTTGATTGTTGCTTTTAGCAAGATGAGAACTGGTGATGAAGAAGAAGGTTATTACTAAACCTTTGTCTTTTACCTCCTTCTCCTTTTTTATTTTTTTGATTTTTGAGGTAGTTTGAAGATGCCTGGTTTTGATGAAAGAATTGAGCAAGAATATATTGATATTTATGCTGCTAAATTTAAAGATGCTAAGAAACTTGAGCCAAGAGGAATGGAGCATTTTGAGAAGAGTTTTAGGGGCGGAGATAGTTTAGATTTCTATTATGGTCTTTTAAAAGGATACTTTTCTGCTTTAAGGATATTTGAGCAGATAGAATCTTTACCCCAGTATGCTGAAACTAATACAAGGTTAGTTACAACATTGGAAATTAATCTTGAACTTGCTATTGTTTTTCTTGCTCATAAAATAAAACAAATGCAAGAAGTGGTTATTCATTGATTTTCTTTATTGAAGTTTATTTTTAGTTGTTTGGTTTTTTGTTATTTCGGAAATGGTGGTAACCATTCTTTTTTAAATATTAGCTTGTTCTTATTTTCATAGTTTTAGCTTATAATTTGGTTGTTTGCTGGGATTTTGGGTTTTGTTAATACTGGTTGGTGGTATCTTTGATGTTATTCTTTTGTGGTTCTATGATGTATACATCAATGGGTAATTATGTTTATATAACTCTTTAGTTGTGTTTTGTCTGTAACAACGTTTTAGGGGGGAAGAATAACCTAGTGTTGATATTATTCTCCATAAAAAAATTGATGCTTTAAAAACTTGAGGGAGATTTGCAAATCTCTAAAACGTTGGGATTGAGAGGTTTGAGGTGATATTTATAAAAAAGTTTAGGAGGAAAAGACAAAATGAAAAGACTATTAGCTGTATTGGCTTTATTGTTAGTTGCAGCTCCAGCGTTTGCTATTTATGACGGAGATTCTATAACACCAGACATAATTACTGAAGACTTTGCACCTCTTGTGTGGAGTTGTGGTGACCGAATTGTTATGGATGATGCAGTTGAATCTGGAAGGATTAGTCCAGATGGGGAAGAAATGTTTGAGAGAACACAAAACTATGCTTTTGAAGGAGAGCAAATTCAATGGAA
>JAFCDT010000027.1 GCA_017609525.1 Candidatus Woesearchaeota archaeon
GCTGTTGAAGGATGGGGATTATTTAGTGAAAAAGGGATAAGGATTAAAGACATTGTTAAGCCTGGCAGGGTTAGCATTGTGGATATCAGTTGTTACACTAATGTTGCAGGGCATTGGAGCATTAAGGGTTTGGTCATTGGGTTATTATCTAGAAAGTTGCTACAAGAAAGAATGACTGCCAGGAAGGTTGAAGAATTAGAGCAATTAAAACAAAGAGGAAGCTTTTTTGCTGAAACAAAAGAGAGAAAAGATCCATTGGTATGGATATTAATTGATGAGGCTCATGAATTTTTACCAAAAGAGGGAGAAACTCCTGCTACTGATGCTTTAGTGCGGATTTTAAGAGAAGGTAGGCAACCTGGTTTAAGTTTAATTTTGGCTACTCAACAGCCCGGGGAGATCCATAAAGATGTTTTAACACAAGCAGATATTGTATTAAGCCACAAACTCACTGCCAGGGCAGATATTGACGCATTGAACAGTATGATGCAAAGTTATTTGGTCACAGATTTACAAAAAAGTTTGAACAGCTTACCAAAAACAAAAGGTGCGGGCATTATTCTGGATGATAACTCTGAAAGACTTTATTCTGTGCAGATAAGGCCAAGATTTACTTGGCATGGGGGGGAGGCTCCTACTGCGATAGCTAAAAAGAAAAAGTTGGATTTGGGGTTATAATACCTTAAGATCAAAACAAACCCTATATTTTCTTGGAGAATATTGTCCACATTTAATAAATTTCATTAGTTTAACTTTTTTATTTTTTTGAATCTCTTTTTTTGCTTTTGGGAAATCATTAATGTGTGCAAATCCATATAGATGAATTATGGTTCCCTTCCTTGCTTTTTTCAATGCCAAATCTAAAAATTCTTGTGCCGTCTTAGGCAAAGGCATTAGAATTCTGTCAAATTTTTTCCTTATTTTTGGAATTACTTTAAACACGTCTCCCTGAAATAATTTTATGTTTGTTAATTTATTCAGTTGCACATTCTCCTTGGCAAACTTGTGACATTCTGGGTTAATTTCTATTCCATATATTTCCTTGGCTTTAGAGTTCTTTGATATAACAATAGGGTATACTCCTGTTCCAGAAAACATTACTAAAACAGACTCTTTTGGTTTAACTAATGAAGCAATTCTCTGTCTTTCTGTTGATAATCTAGATGAAAAATAACAGGTTTCAATATTTAATTTTAAAATAACATTATTTTCTTTGTATATCGTTGTCTTGGTTCTCTTTCCTGCTATGATTTTTAGCTTTCTAAGCCTATAAATTCCAGAAAATTGTTTTGTTTTTTTTGCCACTGTCTTAATGTTTTTGTTTATTTCAATAAGTTTGTTGCCTATTATCTTTTCTTTCTTTTCTAATTCTTTGGGAAATTCTGAAAAAATTGCAATATTTCCAATTATATCAAAAGCTCTTGGCAAAAGTTTTAATTCTTTTTTTGTAAGATCTTTTTTAAGTGCTTGCTTAAGATTCATTTTAAGTAACTATAAAAAATATTCCAATCAACATTATTAAAGTTGTGATTATCTTTTTAACTCTTGCATGTTCATGGAAAAGTTCTCCGCCTATAATTGTACTTACTAATATACTAAGCTGGGTTACTGCAACTACCATTCCTGTATTTTCTACTGGAAAAGAAATAGACACGTATCTTGCAAATCTCCCAGCAAAAAAGAGCAATGTTACCATTAGTATTAGGATATAACTTCTTTTAAATGATTTTTTAATATCATAAAACCTATGTTTAGATATCATAAGAATTATCACATAAGTAAAAGAGAAGAACATAATTGCAAAAAACAATAAAGTGAAAGAGTCTACCTTGAGTGAAGAAGAGGTATATAAAATAAATCTTTCTAAAATCCGAACAACTGAATAAAGAATTAAAGAGATGAAAATATAATGTATATACTTGGATTTAAAGATCATTCTAAAAGGCCTAATTAAATCAAACTTTTTAGTTGTTGATTCCAAGGCATAAGCTCCTGCTACAATAAGAGCTATGCCTACAAAATGATTGGTTTTGAGTGATTCTTTTAGCACAAAAACAGAGAGGATCGCTACGATTGCGGGAATGAAGGAAATTAATGGAATTGCAGAAGACACCTCCATGTGCCTGATTGATTTTGTTAAGTATATGAATGCAACCCCTGAGATAAAAGAAATAATATAAATTAAAACAAAGGACTTAAAAGGGATGTTAAAATTTACTTTTGGAATTAAAAATAAAGAGATAATAAACAAAAAGAACAAGTTTATTGCTATAAAATCCGTTGTACGTTCTTTAAGGAGTGACTTTTTTTGTACCACATAGGCTAGACCAATTAAGAATGCGGATAAAAGTGCAAAATAAAACCACATCATTAAAATTCACCCAATTTTCTTTGTTGTTTGTGTTTTTTGTATTCTAGTAGTTTCTTTAACATTTTATTAATCCTCTCTTCAGAAAAATCATTTTTATCCACTAAAATTTTTTTAATTTTTTCTTCATCAGGATTTTTCCAGTTTAATTGATAATTTTTCATTATTGGCATTGATTTAAAGACTGCATAAATTTCTTTCCAATTAAAATTAGGTTTAAGTTCTTTGAATAGCTTATCAAAATTCTTATACTTCTTGACTAATCGCAATGCATTTTTTGGTCCAATTCCTTTTATTCCTCCTCTATTATAATCTGTTCCGATGAGTATTGCTAAGATTAATAATTGGTCCTTATTTAATTCTAACTCTTTGAGTACCCTTTTTAATTCAATAAGTTCTGGTTTTACTGAAACATATAATCCAGATGGAAGTTTTTTTCTTTGTGCCAGGGTTAGACTTAACAATAATTTTGGCGATCCATAAACTAAGGCATCATAATCATTTGAAGCAACATAATCAACATCTTTTTTTTCAGCCATAAATGCTGCTTGAGCTTCTGCTTCTGATGGGGCCTGTATTATTGGTAGTCCAAATGCGGACAGGAGATCTTTTGAATCCTGGATTATACTTTTTTCTAGTCTGGTGACTTGTTTAGAATACTTTTGTATGGATTCTAAATCTTCTTGTCTTTGTGCTTCTTTGAGTTTTTTTTCTGCTATTTGTTTTCTTTGTTCCCTTGCTTCTTTTTCTTTGAATTTTAATTTTGGTGGTTCTCCATCAAATACGAAAACTAATTTTAATCCCTTGATCATTAGAGTTGGTATTCTTGAAGATAGACCTACTAAGTGGGAAGTTATTTTTCCTTGTGAATTTGTTAGTGGGGTGCCATCTCTTTGTCTAATGGAAGAAAGGAATTGATAAAGCATTTGTGAACTGTCAACTGCTATTCTTTGATTTTTAAGAGAATCTAAAGAAATTTCTTTTTTCGGGATTATTTCAGATATTTTAAGACCCATGATAAAAAGAAAAAAGAAAGATTATTTAAATAATTTATCATAACTAGACTTAAGATGGTAATAAAACATTGTTCTTTTGATCACAAAGGAGGATGGTACCACTATAGAATTCATCAATCTAAATGCAAGTTGCTTGAATCTAATGGTTATAAGCAATTGAAGGGATATCTTGACAGATTGTTTGAAGATTGTCCTTCTCATCCCTTTTTCTTAGGGCCTAGGAGTTCAGCATTAAAATTTGACATTAAAGGGCTTGATTTAAGAGTAGTCCAAGGGCATGAAGTTTCTGGTTTGGCAAGATTTGGATTAGAAGTCAATAAAGAGAGATTTAACACTAATCACAGCAAAGTACAACTCTTTATGTTAGAAAATGACGATAAGACTGTTGCTGTTGAGGTACCCATTTGGTTGCATTCAGATGAAATTGAAAATTACTCCACAATTTTTGGAACTGAAGAGCCTTTAACAGGACATATTGATGTTTTGAGGATTGAAAAGGACAAAATCTGGGTATGGGACTATAAACCAAATGCCCATAGAGAAAGATATGCTTCTACTCAGGTATATTTTTATGCTTTAATGTTGGCTAAAAGAACTAATTTGGGATTAAATAAATTTAGATGCGGTTACTTTGATCAAAATCGTGCTTATATTTTTAACCCAGATGGGTGTCTAATACACAAAAACAAAGGTTTACGGGCTTTTTTAGAAAAGGTTTATAAATTTAAGTAGTTGTTATTAGTGTATGGTTAAAATAATCTTTTTTCCTTTAGATATTAACTATGAAACAAATGAGGCTGGCAGAGCCACAATCAAACTATTTGGGAGAACAAACGAGGGAAAAAGGGTTTGTGTATTTGATAAAAACTTTGAGCCTTATTTCTGGGTTATTTTAAATGATAAAGCTAATGATGTAAAGGGTAAGATAGAGGATTTTAATGAGGTTTTGAGAACCGAGTTATACAACAAAAAGTATCTTGGGGAAGAAGTTGAAGCATTAAAGGTTTTTGTAAACCATCCCTCGGATGTTCCTTTAGTTAGGAAGGATATTGAGGAAATCAAAGGAGTGAAAACAGTTAATGAAGCAGACATTCCTTTTGTTAGAAGATATTTAATTGATAAACAGTTGAGTCCTTTGGTTTCTTGTATTGTTGAGGGTGAAGCAATTCAAAAAAAAGAGTATAGGGTTGATTTTTGTATTCTTGCTGAAAAAATAGAACCAGAGGCTGAGGCTTATTCAAAACCAAGACTCCTAAGCTTTGATATTGAAACCTATACGTCACCTCATAGATATCCGGATAGCAAAATAGATCCTATAATAACAATCGCTTTTTGTGGAGATAATTTTAAAAAAATGCTGTCTTGGAAAACCTTTCCTACTGATAAAGAAATTGAATTTGTCGACAATGAAGCAGCATTAATAAGGAGATTTAAAGGAATTATTGAAGAATACAAACCTGATTATTTAGTAGGTTATTACTCTGATGGTTTTGATTTTCCCTACCTAGTTGAAAGGGCGAAAAGATATAAGATCCCTTTAAAACTTGGATTGGATCAAAGCAATGTTAAGATCAGCCGACGTGGCATTGGTAGTGCTAAGATTGAAGGGGTGGTCCATCTGGACATTCTTAGTTTTATCAAAAAAGTGATGGGCGGTTCTTTAAGGCTCGATAGTTTTGGGTTAGGGAATGTTGCTAAGGTTTTATTAAATAAAGAAAAAGATGATCTGGATTTAAATAAAATTGGTTTAGTGTGGAACTCGGGCAGTAAAGAAATAGAAAAAATTTGTGAGTATAATTTACAAGATGCTGTATTGACGTATGAACTTTGCGAAATTTTATTGCCTAATCTGCATGAAATCACTAAATTAGTGGGCCAGCCAATTTTTGATATATGTAGAATGAGCTATGGGAAACTGGTTGAATGGTATCTTGTTAAAAGAGCATTTGAATTTAATGAAATATGCCCAAATAAACCCAAACACGGGGATATTGTGACAAGGAGGATGCATACTTATGTTGGTGCTTCTGTCATTGAACCTACTCCTGGAGTGTATAAGAACATCGTGGTTTTTGATTTTAAAGGGTTTTGGCCAAGCATTATTGTAGCACATAACATAGATCCGGGAATGTTAACTAATGACAAAAAAAATAGTTATGAAAGTCCAGAGGTAGAAAACGAAGCAGGAGACAAGGCAAGATATTATTTCAGTTACAAGGAAGAGGGGTTTATCCCTAAGGTAGTTAAGGATTTAATATTAAGAAGGAATAGGATAAAAGAAATTATCAAAAAAGAAGGGAAAACCCCTGTAATGGAAGCAAGAAGTTATGGATTAAAAACAATTTCAAATAGTTTGTATGGGTATTTTGGTTTTTTTGGAGCAAGATGGTATAGCAAGGAGTGTGCTTCCTCAATCACAGCGTTTGGTCGAGAGTATATCAAAGATGTAATTGAAAAAGCTAAAGATAAATTTGAGGTTATATATAGTGATACTGATTCAATTATGATTGGTTTAAAAAATAAAACCAAAGAAGATGCTTTTGATTTCTTAAATGAGATTAACAAAGGGTTGCCAAGTTTGATGGAATTAGAATTTGAGGAATTTTATCCAAAAGGCATTTTTGTTATGAAGAAAGGAGAGAGTTTCGGTGCAAAGAAAAAGTATGGGTTGTTAAGCGAAGAGGGGAAAATAATAGTTAGGGGATTTGAAACTGTTAGGAGGGATTGGAGTTACTTGGCAAAAGATGTTCAGATGAGGGTGTTGGACATCATCCTTAACAAAGGATCGGTGAAAGATGCATTTCAATATGTTAAGAACATTATAAAAGATGTTAAAAATAAAAAAATTCCTATCAGTAAAATGGTAATGAGAACTCAACTTAAAAAAGATTTAGATAGCTATAATCAAATTGGGCCACATGTGATGGTTGCCAAGAAATTAAGAGAAAAAGGAATTCATATGGGGGTTGGCAGTGTAATTAATTTTGTTATTGCAGAAGGAGAAGGGATGATTAGGGATAGGGCAAAAAGTATTGAAGAATGTGAAGAGGGAGATTATGACACAGATTATTATATAAATAATCAGATTATTCCTGCGGTAAAGATGATTTTCGAAGCAGTTAAGTTTAATACTGATGAATTAGGTACAGAAAGCGAACAGAGGAGTCTGGGGAGTTTTACAAAATGAGTGATTGGGAAATTGCAAAAAAAATAGCCACTGAATCTTTGGAATATGGAAAAACCTTAATTAAAAAAGATAGCCTGGTTTTGGATATTTGTGAAAAGGTTGAAGGCAAAATAAGAGAACTTGGAGGAAAGCCTGCCTTCCCAGTTAATGTTTCTATTAATCGAGTTGCTGCACATTATACTGCGCTACCTAATGACCAAACTAAACTAAACAATGGAGATTTAGTTAAGATTGATGTCGGGGTTCATGTTAATGGGGCCATCGGAGATGTTGCGGGGAGTGTTGATTTAGGAGAAAACAAAGAACTGGTTATGGCTGCCCAAGAAGCATTAAAGAGTGTTAAAAGCCTTATTAAACCAGGGATTGAATTAAGAGAAATTGGCAGGAAAATTCAGAAAACCATTCAAGATTATGGATTCTCTCCTATAAAGAATCTTTCTGGACACGAGCTGGGATTGTATAAAGTTCATGCCGGTATGACAATTCCAAATTATGACAATGGTGATACAACTAAGTTAGAAAAAGGCCAACACATTGCTATTGAACCTTTTGCAACTAATGGAGAGGGGAAGGTTGTTGAGGGCAAAGAATCAGGCATTTATAGACTAGAAAGAGTCAAACCTGTAAGGGATTTTGGCGCAAGAAAAGTGATCAAATTTATACAAGAGGAATACAAAGAATTACCTTTTGCTCAAAGGTGGATAGTTAAGAAATTTCCTCATGGAAATTATATTTTACGGCTGTTAGAAAAAGAAAAAATAGTGAAACATTATCCTCAATTAGTGGAGATCAGCAAGGGCTTAGTCAGTCAGGCAGAAACTAGCTTTACTGTTTAACCAAGATAATCCGGAATTTTTGTTGGTAATGCTGCCTTTGCTTTTTTGATGTAAGCTTCTTCTAATCTTTTATAAGTTTCCATTGTTTCTTTTGAACTTGAGGGGTTTACTTTTTTAATTGC
>JAFCDT010000028.1 GCA_017609525.1 Candidatus Woesearchaeota archaeon
CCACGATTGAATCTCTCTTGATAGTATTTAATTAGTTCTTTAGTTTCTAAATTTGGTTTTGATAAAGGCAATCCAATAACTAAAACAGCTTTTAAAAAATCTCCTGGCAGATCAATACCCTCTCCCAGAGAACCTGAGCTAGCACCAAGCAGTACGGCTCCTGTTTCTTTGTATTTCTTAAAGTTTTCAATTAGTTCTTCTTTTTCTTCTTTTGTTAATCCTTGTTGTTCTAGAAAGGAAGTTTTTTCACAAAGTCTTTGAAAATGGTTATTTATTTTATCTCTAATATCATAGCTAGGAAAAAAGATTACTGAATTGCCGGGAATATGGTTTATGATTGCTGAGCTTAAAGAGCCTATTTTGTTATACATTTCTTCATTGCGATGAGTGAATTTTGTGGTTGTTTTTGGGATTATCAGGTTAAGTCTGTTGGTTTTAGGAAAGGGATCTTTATACTCTTTTAATTCTGCATCTATTTCCAGTAAATCTTGATACATTTCTAATGGCATTAGCGTTCCTGACATCCCAATAATTAATGAATTATCTATTAAAGGCTTTATTAAAATAGAAGGATTTAAGCAACGGTAGCTTAGAATTATTACTGGATTCCCTCTTTTATCAAAATCTTTTGTTAATATTCTGGTAAATCCTTCTTCTGGCCCCAGCCATGATTCAAGAAAAGAAGCTACAGAGTTACAGAAAGAAGTTCTTTTGGTTTCTAAGACCTGTTCTCCTATAAAATTTAAATCACCTATTAATTGTTCATAGTTTTCAAATAGAAATTCTTCTTTTTTTACAAGCCTTTCGTTCTCTTCTAGCTTTGTGTCTTGCACTAATTTGTTTAATTTATCTTTTATTGTACCTATGCTTTCTGCTATCTCATTAAATCCCATTTTTTGTGCTTCTTTTATTGCACTGTCTACTATGAATAAGGAGATTTTACTTGTTAGCAGGTCCCTTGACCTAGAAGGAAGATTGTGGGCTTCATCAAAGATTATTATTACATCACGGAGCTCTTTATTAGCTTTTTTAAGAAAACTATCCCTTATGAAAGGATCCAATATGTGAAAATAGTCCCCAATTATTATGTTGGCCTCCTTTGCAATTAAAGAAGTCATCTCATAAGGGCATAGTTGTTTATCCTTACAAAGTTCTTTTATTCTCTCAACTTCTAATGGTTCTTTTATATCTTCTAGCAATAATCTTGATTCTATTGATAGTTTTCCTTTCTTTTTTATGTTACTGAAGAAATCACAGGTTCTTTTTTCTATGTGTTTGCTGCAGTATTCTGAGAACTCTGATGATGAAAGCTGGGCAACCCCTGAATGCAAACACATCCATTTTTTTCCTATGAAATCTGCTACTTTTATTCTTTTTTTATGAATTTTTGATATTTTTTTTAGTGTTTCAATAACAATTTTGTGCTGGGTGTGCCTGGTTGTTAGGAACATTATTGTTTTTTTGTTTTTTATTGCAAATGGCAAACATGTTGATAGTATTGCTGCAGTTTTTCCTATTCCTGTTGGAGCATGAGCCAATAGGTGTTTGTTTTCTTTTAGAGCAGATAGTACATCATCCATAAACTCTTTTTGAGATTCTCTTATTTCAGAATGAGGAAACAGAATCATTTAGTTAAGAAATTAGCGATTGTTTAAATTAATATCTCTACTTGAGTCGTATTTTCTAGTGCTTTTTTGAAGTTTTCAGCGTCTTCTTTTGATCCAGCAACTACTCCGTAATGCATTGGTATGGCTGTTTTTGGTTTTATTATTTTAATTGCCTCTACTGCTTCCTGCCATGTCATTACATATGTTCCTGAGACTGGCACTAATGCTATGTCTATGTTGGTTAGGTTGTTTAATTCAGGAATATTGTCTGTATCTCCTGCATGATATATTCTTGTGTTGTTTATTGTTATTATATAGCCTACGTTTTCATCTTCTTTTGGATGGAATGGCAGCCCCGGTGCCCTGAATTTGTTTATGTTGTATGCTGGAATGGTTTCTATCTGGATACTATCTATTTCTAGTTTTGAATTTGGCTTTATAATCTTTATTTTAATATTTTCAAATCTTGTTAATTTGCTCAAACAGTTTTGCGTGGCTACTATTGTGGTGTCTTCTTTTGCAAGTTTATTGATATCTTCTATGCTTAGGTGATCATAGTGCTCGTGAGTTATTAAGATAATATCTGCTTTTTCATCATCTTCTATTTGGTATGGATCTATGTAAATTATTTTGTCATTTTTAATTTTTACAGAATCATGTTTGAGTAAGTCTATGTTAAGGTTATTTAGTTGCATTTTAATTTAGGATAAAGAGATTGTTTAAATAAGTTGTTGTTTTTTTATAAAAACCTTTTTATATCTTTTATTTTTCTTAACTTTATGGAAGAAGCTTTATATTTTGAAGATGCTTATAGAGTTCTTTTTTTATATAATTTTTAATGATTTTAAGAACCGTTTAGAAGATATATTTTAAAGTAATGCCCTAGGAGACAAGCACACATAACACCTTTAAATTAAAATTCATATTTTATGTACATGAATAAAGAAATTCATGTTTGGAATTTGCCCCCCTTTATTCGAGTTTCTTTTAATAAGGATACAAGGGAGAGATTATTTAAAGAAATACTAAAAAAGACAAAAACAATTAAGAACCTAGCAAAACTAATTCAAAAGAAGACAAATAAAAAAATCCATAAAGAGGTCCTCAGGACTTATAAAATAGGGAATTATTTTACTCCTTTATGGTTTTTAAATAACATCATTGAATTATTCTTTAATAAAAAATATTATTTTAAATTAGAAAAAGAAATCATTGCTTTTAGAGGCCCAAATGGAGACGCAGTTTATAGTCCTAATTTTCCTTGGAAAGAAGATGAAAGAATAATAAGAATAGTCTTTAGGCTAATTGGAGATGGACATGGCGGCGGAGATGTTTCAAAAGGAAGGGTACCAATGTATTGTAATTCTTGCGATGAGTTAATTCACCAGTTTATAGATGATTTAACCTTCTTTGGGAAAGTTAAAACAAGAATTTACAAGAGGAAAACAAAGAATATGGTTAAAATAATAGAGTTCCCAAAAGTAATTGGCCATGTATTAAGATATTTTTACAATATTAATTTTATGGGGCATAAAGTAAGATTATCTGGTCAAATTTATTCTCTTCCAAAAAAGTTAGCAACAGAAGGAATTAAGGTCTTTGGAGATGATGAAGGAAGTGCTAAAGGAACCCAAATTAACTTTTATTCTGCTAATAAAGACCTATTAAAAGACATTACAAAATTATTTAGGAAAAAATTACCAGAATTTAACACAATTACAAATGTTAGATTATCTGGTATTAAAAAGACAAAATCTGGGAAACCTGCTAAAACATATTATATAGCTATTCTATCAAAAGATTTAGAAAAATATTATAATCTAATTGGTTTTTACCATCCAATAAAACAAAGAAAATTGCTTCATCAAATTAGTTGTAGGGATAAAATTAAGAATAATAGAGGAGATTATAAAACTAAAGAACTTATTCTGAAATCTTTACTTAATGGACCAAAAACATCTTATCAACTATCAGAGAAGATTTTGGTGAACCATAGAACCACAAATAAACATATTAAAGGATATTCTGATAGGGGTAAAAAGTTTAAAGGATTAGAAGAATTAGGTTTAGTTGAATGCATAGGTAATTCTACAGAAGGAATTTTGTGGAAAATTACAGAAAAAGGAAAAACTTATAAGTTTTTTAATAGCTCCTTAAAGAAGGATGACTGAACTATTATATCTTGAGGATAGTTACTTAAAGGAATTTGAAGCAACAGTTTTAGAAGTAAATTCTGACAAGTATGTTGTGTTGGACAAAACGGCCCTGTATGCGACTGGAGGCGGACAACCCCACGATACTGGAAAGCTAATAAATGAGGGGAAAGAGTTTAATGTTGTTTTTGTTGGCAAATTTGGCGGGAAAATAAGTCATGAAGTAGATAAACCTGGATTAAAAAAGGGAGACAGGGTAAAAGGAATTCTAGACTGGAATAGGAGATATAAATTTATGAGAAGCCATACTGCAGCTCATATTGTTTCTACTGTTATACATAATGAAACTGGAGCTTTAATAACTGGAAATCAAATATCAGAAGATAAAGTTAGGGTTGATTTTAATTTAGAAAAGTTTGATAGGGATGCATTTCAAAAATATTTAGATAAAGCTAATGAAGTTATTCAAAAGAACCTTAAAACCAAGACCTATGTTTTAGATAGGGATGAAGCAATGAAAGATCCAAATTTGTTTAAGTTGGCTAAAACTTTTCCCGAAGACATTAAAAAAATAAGAATTGTGGAAATTGGAGACTTTGACAAGCAGGCAGACGGCGGAACCCATGTTAAAGAAACTAAAGAAATTGGTAAATTAGAGTTAATTAAACTAGAAAATAAAGGCAAGAATAACAGAAGGATGTATTATAGGTTAGTTGATTCTTAGTGCAAAGTTCCGCTTCTCAACTACACTTTTCCATGATGGAAATAAATCCTACAACCTACTTTTTGTTTTTTGCAGAATTCTTTTATTTCTTCTTCTACTTTCTTCCAGTAATCACCTTTAGAAAAATAAATATCTTCATAATCTTTCAATAAATTTGGATGCCTATCCTTGAGCCAATTTTTGACAGAATCCCAAATACTGCCAGATACATTTAAGTTTTCGAACATATAAAAATCGGAGCAGTGTTTGGTTTTAAGAATAATTTTTTTCCAATCTGTCAAAAATGGGAGAATTGGACCGATAAAAACATAAGATCTGATTCCTGCTTCTTTCAATTTTTGGAGTGCTTTAATTCTGCTTTGAACTGTCGAAGTAAAGGGTTCGATTTCTTTACGCAAGTTATCATCCAGAGTAGTTATAGTAAAACCCACCTCACCCTTTTTAAACTGTTTAAATAAATCAACATCTCGCAAAACTAAATCAGATTTCGTTTGAACTCCCAAATTTGGTTGCAAGGGAATAAGTTTTTCTAGTATTTTGCGGGTAATTTGATATTTTCTCTCAAGGGGCAAATAAGCGTCGGTTACAGAAGCAAGAAAAATTGATTTCCTTTTATATTTCGAAGTTTTGATAGGAATTAAATCAGGAGCATTCACTTTTACATCTACAAATTTGCCCCATGGTTCTGTATGCCCTGTAAATCTCTTCATAAATCTTGCATAGCAATAAATACATGAATGCATACAACCAACATAAGGATTGATGACATAATCTGCATCGGGTAAATTTGATTTAGTGATTATTGAAGATGCACGGACTTCTTTTATTTTTATCTCCATAATTAGAGGGAAATTACAACATTTTATAAAATCATCGAATTGCAAAAGCAATACCAGCTTTATTTTCTTCAGTTTCACCATATCTTGTAATAATAAGTCTCATATTCAAAAGATAAAAACCCATATTTATAAACAATTCGAAAAAAACTAATTCAAATTCTGCATAATTAAATTTTAAAGATCATGCGAAAATGATATCCATAAATCGCAAAAGTAATTGCTCCCAGAAAAAGTCGCGGATGTTTAAATAAAGACCAGAAAAATAGCTTCCAATAGTATTTTCTTCCTTTATTTTTTAAACCAAGAAACCACATGGATTTAAAGAGTGCTCCAGGATAGCCAGAATGGAGACGAATGAGACCAAAATGAAAACGTAACTTTTTTGGTGGCCCATATTCTCTTAAAAAGCGTTTAACCCTCTCATAGTAAGGTTTAGCAGAATAAATTTCTTTAATAATCTTCCTGTATCCTTTAATAAGTTTGGAGTGATCCATTTTAGGGATAAAATTGAGTGAGAGATCGGTATTACTGCCTGAAATATTTTTTAGTAATCTCTTTTCTTTTTTCAGGCGGTGATAAAGTCCTGTATTTTTAGGAGCATTTAACAAACCCACCATTGCAATGACAATTCCACTTTTTTTAATAAATTCAATTTGTCTTTGGAAAATTGAAGGAGGATCATTATCAAAACCAACAATAAACCCTCCCGTTACTTCTAAACCAAAGCTTTGAATTTTCTTAACAGAGTTTACTAAATTACGATTTTGGTTTTGAAATTTATTGCATTCTACTAAACTATTTTCATCAGGTGTCTCAATTCCAACAAAAACAGAACTAAATCCAGCATCAATCATCATTCTCATTAATTCTTCATCGTCAGCAAGATTTATTGATGCCTCTGTTGAAAACATAAAAGGATATTTGCGCTGTTTCATCCAATGAATTATTGCAGGTAAAATCTCTTTTTTTAATTTATATTTATTTCCAATAAAGTTGTCGTCAACAAAAAAAACACCACCCCTCCACCCCAGATTATATAACCTTTCTAATTCAATCAATATCTGATGTTTGGTTTTTGTTCTTACTTTTCTGCCAAAGAGAGTTGTTATGTCACAAAATTCACAATTAAAAGGGCACCCTCTAGAATACTGGATGTTCATGGATACATATTTTTTCATGTTAATAAGCTCAAAAAGAGGAACTGGTGTCTTTTCTATGTCTGGAAACCCGTTAGCTGAATAAATATGTTTGGGATGGTTATTCTTTAAATCTTCTAAAAACATTGGTAATGTAATTTCTGCTTCATTAAGGACAAAATGATCAATATCCTTAAAATCTTCATGAGAAGCAGTAAATAAAGGTCCACCTGCAACAATTTTTACATTATGAACCTTACACCTTTTAATGATTTTCTTAACACTCTCTTTTTGAATTGCCATAGCACTGATAAATACGTAATCTGCCCATTCAATATCTTTATCTTTCAGCTTTTGGACATTCATATCAATAACTCTTTTATTCCATTCTTTTGGCAGCATTGCAGCAACAGTTAATAATCCCAAAGGAGGATGAACTGCTTTTTTAGAAATAAACTTTAATGCATGTTTAAAACTCCAAAAAGTGTCTGGATATTCTGGATAAAGTAAAAGAATTTTCATTTTAGATTTATTAATATTAATCATATAAATGAAGTAAACACCCTATATTATAAACCTTTCGAGAAGAGGG
>JAFCDT010000029.1 GCA_017609525.1 Candidatus Woesearchaeota archaeon
ATCTCTTTGATCATGAGCAGGGACAGCCATGACCATTCCACAACCATAATCAGCAACAACAAAGTTTCCAGTATAGACAGGAACTTTTTCATTATTAATTGGATTAATTGCATAGCTTCCAGTAAAGGCTCCTTCCTTCTCCAGTAGCTCCAAATCTTTTTCACTAGTAGATCTAATCTTTTTCAAAAAAGCCTCAACTTCTTTTTCCTGTTCCTTAGTAACCAATTCCATCAACCTCGGATGTTGAGCAGAAATAACCATAAATGTAACTCCATAGATGGTGTCTGGTCTTGTGGTAAATACTGGCCACTTTTCTCCATTAATTTCAAAATTAATCTCTATTCCATGGCTCTTTCCAATCCAGTTTCTTTGCATAGCCTTGATTCTTTCAGGCCATCCTTTTAATTTATCAATATCATAGCCTTGATTCTTTCAGGCCATCCTTTTAATTTATCAATATCATCATAAAGCTCCTTGGCATAATCAGTAATCTTCAAAAACCATTGCTCTAAATGTCTCACCTCAACCTCTGTATCAGTATGTCTCCAGCAGTTTCCATTATGCACCTGTTCATTCGCCAGCACAGTATTGCATTTTGGGCACCAGTTAACAGGAGCTTTTTTTCTAAAAGCCAAACCCTTCTCAAACATTTTCAAAAAGATCCACTGATCCCATTTGTAATATTCTGGCTTATGGGTTTCAACAATTCTTGACCAGTCATAGCTTAAACCCAATGACTTCTGTTGCTTGATAAAATTCTTAATAGCATCTTCAGTAAATTTCTTTGGATGGATTTTATTTTTAATAGCTGCATTCTCTGCAGGCAAACCCAGGGAATCAAAGCCCATGGGGTACAAAACATTAAAACCATTCATCCTTTTGAATCTGGCATAAATATCCCCAATGGTATAATTAAAAGCATGCCCCATGTGCAAACCAGAACCAGAAGGATAGGGATACATTTCTAAAACATAATACTTTTTCTTGCTTTTACTTTCCTTAACATAAAATATTTTAGCTTCTTCCCACTTCTTTTGCCATTTTCTTTCAATCTTCTTAAAATCCATAAGAATGCTTTAGGACTAAATTTTATAAATGTTTTGTAATTTTCACCAACCTTAAAACCAATAAAAACAACAAAATAACAACAATAAGACTCAAAACACCAAAACTAACAATCTCTGGTTTTAGTCTAACTTTTCTAGTTTCTTCCCTAACATTCTTCTCAAAAACAGCAGCAGAATGATAGATCTTCAATCTTTCTACTCTTTCATAATGTACAATCCCATCATCGATGGTTATATTATAAGAAATAGCAACACCTGGACTAAAATAAACTCCATTCCTTTTATTCTCTTCTTTAAAATAAATTTTCCCATAATAAATTCCTTTACTAACATTATCAGGAATCTCTAAAATAATCTTAACTTTTTCCTTAGAATTAGATTTCAAATTTAACTCACTTGGAAAAAAACTAAACCAGTCATAACCTTCAACAGCAATATTAAAACTTCTATCCTCATTATCAGTGTTATACAAATAAAATTCCTTTTCTATTATTTCTCCTTTGCTAGCTTCAATATCAAAACTAACAGGACTAATTCCAATAGCCAAAACATTAAAACTTAACAGCAAAATAAAAAATAGAATTTTCATCCTCTAATGCCAAAAAGATTAATAATTCCTGAATAGGTTCCTATATTTATATTGTTAGGAACATTAATCCTAACTTGTATCTCATCAAAATCGTCTGGCCCTAGATTAACATCCAATATTTCATTAAACAAACTCCAATTACCATCATAACCATATTCTAAATAAGAGGAATTAATCATAGATTCGCCATTAAATAAACCCTCACTTTCTAAGCTAAAATCCAAGATCGTATTGCCTTTGTTTTCTAGGTTGATATATTCCTCTCCTGACAACTTTCCTTTCTTAACCTGATTAAAATTCAGCTCATTTGGGAAAAAATCAAAAGCTATCAGTTCCATATATTCAAAACTTACTGTTTGGCTATTAACCAAATCATTTTTAAAAACACTTATATTAATACTATAATTTCCTGGTTCTTTATAATAAGGAAAACTAAAGTTAGCTTCATAACTTGTATTTGCAATTTCATTATCTAACTCTATTAAAATAGAGTCATAATCACTGGCATTTACTCTTACCGTAATCTCCTTGTCTTTGCCTGCTTCAGGAAATATCTGTATTCCTTCTTGATCAGACTCGTCTGGTAAGATTTCTATACTAAAAATATCTGGCAAATCTTCAATAACTTCTAACCTTATGATTAGTCCTTCTGTATTTTCTCTTTCTCTTCCAGGAGTTCCTTTTACTTCTAAACTTTCAACCCAACTCCCATTAAAATATTCGATACTTTTTCCATTGCCGTTTCCATAAATATTACTGTAGTTAATTATTATCTCATTAATGCCATTAGAAAGATTTACTATGTCTCCATTATCATCTAAACTAAAACTACTAGAATCTACTATTCTATAACCTTCATCCAAAACAGAATTATTATTTCCAAAATATTCCTCAAATTTATCAGTATTCTCAGCAATAACCAGATGCTCGTTATTTATTATTATATCATCAAAATTCCTCCCATTTATTTTGTAATTGCCCAAATCAATTTCTTCATTACTATAGACTTCAACCCACTCATTATAATTTCCTCCTAACTCAGAACCAGGATTATACATCACCTCGGTGATTTCTAAAGCAAAAGAAAAAGGAACAATTAAACCCAACAGTATTATCCACCTCATATCTTAACTTAAAAAATTACTTTTTATAAATATTAATCAAAAGATCTCGTTATTTTTCCGAAAAACAACCTTTTTAAATACCAAATCTCTGTAAAAATATCAAGAGCCTGTAGCCTAGTCTGGATAAGGCACCAGCCTTCTAAGCAAAAGTGAAGTAAGCTGGGGATCGGGGGTTCGAATCCCTCCAGGCTCATTAATCGCTTATTCCTTCTTTATTGAAGCAAATAATCGAAAAATCTATAAAGCATGAGTAGTGCGCTCCTGAAAGATACAGAATGGGATATAAAAAACTTGGCCAAATTTTGCAAGGGGTAGGAAGGCATTTTGCAAAACTAGATGAGCCCCAGAAAAAAATAATAAGTAGTGGCATTATAACTGCCCTTATTAAGCATGGCAGTTGGCAGGTGAATTTTGAAAGATCGCCTGATTACTTAAAATTAATTCAGAAATCTGAAAGAGAAGGAAAAAAAGGAACTGTAGAAGCAGTTTCAAAGGTTACGGAATTAACAGTAAGGAATCTTAGGTCTAACCTTGAGTCAACCTTGGAAAACACAATCCCAAATAAGCAGGAAATAATAGATGGTTTTTGTAAAACCATGAAGGTCTTATATATGATAACGCTTGCAACAGATTTAACTTGCAACTATATTAAAAGCGAGAGAGAAATAAGAAAACAAGAAGAACTTTTACAGCTCTTGCGTCAATTTGCAAATGAATTGGATAATGAAGGAGTATTGGAACAGCCATTCATAGATCATTATACTGAGGGATTAAGAAAGGTTAAAGACCCGCTCTATATGCTATTGATAAGCTAGATCTTTTCCAATCTTTATAATTGTCTCTATTTAACAATGAGTACAAAACCGTTAGTTTTAAATATTTTCTTATCCTTTCTACACAGGATTTAAAGTGGCATATTCAAGAAGAGAATTTTTAAAAATGGTGAGTGGTTTGGCAGCAACTCCGCTGACATTTGGGCTGCCTTTAGGTAGCATCTCAGATACAAAAAAAACCATAACAGAAATTAAAAATATTCTAGAATCACAAAATATATCACTTATAGGCTTAAGCTCTAATTCTCAGAGAGCCTCAGATTATATAGAAAAATATATCAAAAGAAATTTTTCAGAACTAGTAATATCTGTAACCTATTCCAAGAGAGGAGACTTTTATTTTACAATTGGACCTGCAAAATCAGATGCATCAGGACTAGAAAGGTTGTTGAATGAGGGGAGATACAAAGATGCTCAAGACTTTGCAAATCAGGTCATAGAAAGAGCATACGAAGCTTCATTTATAGACAACGGAACAGACGGAAAGGTGGACAGCCAGTATTCTTACACAAGAAAACCAACAAAGCAAGAGTATGCAGATGGGTTGGTATTAATACTGGAATCTCTTAAAAAGCTTGAATTAAACCAATAGAAACATTTATAATTTCTTATTATAACACTTAATCCATTGCGCGCGTAGCCAAGTAGTAAGGCAAGCGGCTGCAACCCGCTGATCGCAGGTGCAAATCCTGCCGTGCGCTTATACCCACCCAAAAACAACAATAAACCCTAAAATCAACATGATTATCCCGGCAACTAAGTGCAATCTTCTAATGTTTCTATCCTTCCATTTTGTTGCTTTATCGATGTTTGTAAAGCCAAAATAAACTAATAAAGTTATTATAATCAAAGGCAATATAAAAAATAAATTATACAACAACAAAACAGGGATTGCTAATAATTGGGTTGTTTTTTCAGCCAACAAACCCAAAATAAAAATATAAGGCCCACCAGTACAAGGCAATTCAAATAAACAAACAACAAAACCAATTAAAAACGCACCTAAGGGAGTAGTTACTTTTTGCAATAATTTCTTTAAACTAGGCCTCCATCTTCTTGGAATCTCCATAACAAAACCGCCAGCACCATACCAAAAATAATCCTTTATGTTTGCTAAACCAATAACAATAGCTAAAATTCCTATCACTTTATAAAACCAATAAGATAAACCTGAAATTTTTATTACTGAAAATAATCCTAAACCAAATAAGAAATAAATAATATAAATTGAGAGTGTAAATGATAATCCTGCTTTAAATGCTTTTTTCCTGTCTCCTGAAACCAACAAAGCACCAAGTAGAATTAATAAAACTGCAATTGCACAAGGATTTATAGAATCAACTATGGCGGCACCAATAATAGTGATTAAAGACAAGGCTTTTAATTTTTCTAAAGGTGATGTTGCTCCTGTCACTCCCGCCCCATTAATTTTTTCTAAACTTGGGCATTCCCCGCCTGGATTGTATAAAATTTCATTTTCTAAATTTTCTAGAATTGGTTGATCACCAACAAAATATTTATTCGAAACAAATACTGCAGGAATTCCTCTTTGATCTCTTGGAATTTCATAAGCATCAAAAAAATCATTAAGTAAAAGCAGGTTCTCTCTATCATTGTAAACTTCAAAATATTTAATATCAATACCAGGATACTTTAATTCTAATTGGTCTATGAAAAGTTCAACCGTTGCGCAATGAGCACAACCCATTCCATAGAAAAAATACAAACATGGTTCTTCCGCATTAACAAAAGGGATTAGAGTAGATAATAAAAAAATAAAAAAGAGGGATTTAACCACACTCATTTTCTAATTATATAATTGCCTCCTTCTATTTTTATAGCTTTTCCTTTTACTATTGCCTCTGCTATCTTTTGTCTTGCAGACAAAATCAAACGATGAAAAGTAGGCTGGGATACATTCATTTTTTTAGCAGCTTCTTCTTGATCTAATTGTTCAAAATCTTTAAGTCTTATTGCTTCAAATTCGCTTACTGTTAAAATCACTTCTTCTAGGTGTCTAAGCCTGATGCCTCTTGGTTTAAAGTATGTTACATCAGGGAAATTCCTAACTCTCCTTCTTAATCTCGGTCTAGGCATTTATTTATCTTATCAATTTCCCCTGATCCTTCTTCCTGCTCCCCTTACTAATCTTCTTCCAATGGGTCTTGCTCCTTCACAATTTCCCATCTGTCTTCCTGTTTTAGGGCCCTTTCCTTCTGGTCCTGTCCCATCTCTATTTGGCATTTTATTTACCTCCTAAATTTATGATGAATATATATTCATAATACTATTTAAACCTTTCGGTAAAAAAATATAACAAGTTAGAGTGATTTAATCTTTCAGCACATCAAATAAATCCTTATTAAGAACCATTTTATTTATCTTCCCAATTTTTTCTTTATGAATTACCTCTTTTTGCTCAAGATTAGTTAATATTCTGTGCGCTGATTTTTATTTATTTTTATTAACTTTTATTTCTTTTAAGAATTCTTCTTTGCTACTTTCTTTATATTTTCCTTTTTCTATTTAAATTATCTACAACATCAAACAAAGGTGGTAAGTCCATTTTCAGAACTCTAATAAGCATTAATCATTAATAAATTTTTATATAAAAAAGAAAAAAGAAAAGTTATTTTCTTTTGCTTGTAAATAATAGCTTTATGAAAAATAAAGCCAAAACAATCAACACAATGTCTCCAACTATCCAGAAAACCTTGCTGTCTATCTTGCCAAATGTATCACTAATGCTGAATCCAGTAGTCTTTGGTAATCCTGCAGATAAGTCAACACTTAAACTTTGACTCTTAACAACCTTGCTTCCTGATTTTAAAACAATTGTGGCTCCTTGTACACCAGTTGCTTCTTTCTTCTTGGTTACATAAAAGTAATAGGTGCTAGATTGTCCAGCATCTAAAGCAACACTAATTGCATTAGCTGGTTCAGCCCATGCTTCTGTATTGGTTAATTCCATTGTGTATTGTACGAAGTTGTCCCCTTGATTAGCAACCTGAACTGGAATGCTGAATGAATTTCCTACAACAGTAGGATCCATAACAGTCAGAGTTAATGCTTCCACAGGTGGCTTAGGTGGCTCAACTGGTTTACATCCTTTAACAGTTAATGTTTGGAATGCAGACTTAGTTTGGTCACCATCATCAAAATAGACAACAGCTTCAATGGAATAATCTTTTTCAGCAGCATCGCTTGGAACAACAAAAGTTTCTCTTACTGTAGCATCGTTGTCTCTCTTATCATATTTCTCTAGAGTGTATGTGGTTGATCTTTGGTCAATACCCAATGTGTTTTCCAAAAATCTAACATAAACACTATCATCTTCTTTAGAACCTATGTTCTCAATATCAACAACGGCTTGGAAACTTTCTCCACAGCTAACAGTGTCTGGAGTTAGAACCATTTCAGTTATTAAAATGTCATATTTTTCTCTTTCGAGATTTAAGTCGTCATTTGTTTCATAATAACATCTTGGATCATTTTCATCTTCATCTTCTGCTTCAATAATTGCGAATAACAAATAGTCATCATTTTTACCGATCTCTTCAACATTTGGTATCTCAAAAGATACTTCAAAGTCTTCTTTATCATTGTCATCTATGTCAAACTCATCATCGGAATCCCAACAATCAATTTCTTCTTGAGTATCTACATTGTAAAGACAGATTCTTGCTTGAACATTTTCAAGGTCTTCCAATGCTTTAACATTTTCGATTGTTATATCTAATTGGTCACCAATT
>JAFCDT010000002.1 GCA_017609525.1 Candidatus Woesearchaeota archaeon
TGGTTTTTTTAGTAAATTGATGTTTGCTTGCAGTGTTCCTTCTTGACCTATTTGTTCTTTTACTAGGGAAATGTCTACTTCTGCATAGACTAATGTTAAAGAAATTATAAATATCAAAGAGAGTAATATTTTTTTCATTTCTTGAGCAGCCTTTTTGCTTCATCAAGAGACTTTTCCAGTTCTTTATCTAGTTTAGAAGATCTTTTAGTGAATTGTGTTTGTCTTGGAACTATTGGTCGTGTGAAAGAAGGTTTAGCCCCTGATTTTTTAGTTGTTGTTTGAGTGTATGAAGTTGTTGGAAATTGTGGCTTTTTCCTTTTTTGTTTTTGGGGTTTTATAAATTTCATGTAATATATAATAACTCCAGCTATAAAAATAATTAACAATAAAAAGATCCACATTTTAGATTTTGAAGGTTTTTCACAATCTGCTGGGCAGGTATCATATGATTCTTCTGGATCACATACAGCATTACCACACTTGTCTGTTGGTTCTGATGTTGGTTCTTCTGATGTAGGTGTTGTTGTATCTAATTCGCAATCTTGCGGACTTGAACCATCTTCTTTTTCTTTGGCATCGCATTTATTATCTCCGTGGGAACAGTCATTTGGACAGTCTATGTAATTTTCATAATAGTCTAATTCACATATTCCATCTCCATTACAATTTGCTACACATGGAGGACATGGTCCGCCGCAATCAATTGCTTCCTCAAATTTATCTATATCCCACTTATTGTTTTTGCAGTGATCTTCACAATCTGTTGGGCAGGTTATTTCTTCACCTGCATCGCATTTTTTGTTGCCACAGAGAAGAGTATCATCTGATTTAATGCAATCTTGTGGACAATTATCTTCGTCCTCTCCTTTATCCCTCTCACATTTTCCGTCTTCATCACATATTTCTGCTGGGGCGGGACAGTCATTTGGACAGTTTTCATAATTTTCTCCATATTCTGTTTCACAGTTCCCATTATTATCACATACACAATCTAATGGACAATTATAATAATTTTCTCCATCATCACAGGTTCCATTGTTGTTACATGTAAAATAGTTTGTTGAATTACAGTCATCAGAGCAACTTTGGATGGTTTCTCCGAATAAGATATCACATGTGGCATTGCTGTTGCATGTAAAATAATTTGTTGAGTTGCAATCGCCTGGACAGGATTGAATTGTTTCTCCGAATAAGATATCACATGTGGCATTGCTGTTACAGTTAAGTATTGGAGTAGTAGGACCACAATCTTCCCTGCAAGATTGGATAGTTTCTCCTACGTTGCAGCTTCCATCCCCACAATATCCGGCTATTCCAGAAATGTCCTGCATAGCATAAAGTGCCATTGCTGTATTTAGAACACTACCTAAAGATCCGTCTGTTTGTTGCTTTGTTTTCAGCCAATCAGAAGCTTTTTGTGCTTCTTCTTGTTTTTGTGAATTAGATAATGAAAGCAAAGCTAAAGATGTCGTGTAAATGTCCCTATTGAAGCTACCATCTTTGTTTTGTTTTTGTATTAAATTATTAAGGTAAATTGCTTGGGGATTTTTTAAATAAAGTAGGCTGCTATGAAGGGGGTTATTTTGATCGTAAGCTTGTTTAAGGTAAAAAGAGATATCTGCATTACTTTGGGCGGCATCTAATGCCCATGCAGCATAAAGAGAGTCTTCATATGAGCAAAATGAACCAAACCTAGTACCAAAGCATCCATTTTGTAAAGCTACTGTATGAACAGGGCCTGATGCAACATCGGTGAGGTAGAAATCGTTTCCATCCCTGTATACTAAAGAAATAACTGAAGAGCTATCTATATTCGTACAATCAACATCTAGTGTTAAGGCAGGAATTGTTGTTATTCCTGCTTCCAAACATGAATTAAGATCCAGAAATGTTGAATCGTAGCAGGAAGGAAATTTTCCTTCCTTTACTTCAATTTCTCTTTTAACTTCTTGATTAATCCTGTTTGTGTATTCTACAGTACATGTACCTGAGCCAGTTGTGATCACTTCTAGATACCACGTACCTGACAATGCAGCAGTAGATTGTGCATTTTCTAACCATTCAACAATTTTAGAAATATCTTCTCCATGTTGCCTTAATGCAATTATTGCTAGTGCGGTATCTTTAATTTTACATGATCGTGTTGGAAAACAATGTTGAACATTTTCTTGACTGAGAATATAATTGACTGTTTTGTCTGTAATTTCTGTTGCTCCTGCTTTATCTAATGCTAATAAAGCAATAGCTGTGTCTATAATGTTGTTATTAAAACTTCCATTATCTGATTTAGAAATTAACCATTGATAGGCTTTTTGTTCGTCAAAATCTGCGAGAACAAGCGTAGATAATAAAATGCAGGCAAACAGTACTAAAAATGGTGTTTTTTTCATCTTTCCCCTTTTTTATATTGAATAAAATGGGTAAATCATTTATATAAGTTTCTATTAAATAGTGTATGTTAAAAATTAAAGACAAAAGATTTTTTTCAAAAGGCAAAAGAGGTATTATTTATAAGGGATTTATTGGTAATAAAAAGATAGCCATAAAAATAAAAAACCCTGCGAGCAAAGCTATCAATAGGATTGAAAATGAAACTCGATGGTTAAAAATTCTTAACAAAAAAGGAATTGGACCCAAGTTTATTGCTTTTGAGAAAGGTAAACTTATCTATGGCTTTGTTGAAGGAGACTTTATTCTTGACTGGATTGAAAAAAATGACAGTAAAAATATTAGAAAAGTTTTAAGAGAGGTTCTAGTGCAATGCAGGGCAATGGATAAATTAAAAGTTAACAAAGAAGAAATGCATAATCCTACGAAACATATTGTTGTAGGTAAAAAAGTTGTTTTGCTTGATTTTGAAAGATGTAATGAAACTAAAAAACCGCATAATGTTACTCAATTTTGTCAATTTATTATGAGCAAAAAACTAAGTTTAATCTTAAATAAGAAAAAGATTAAAATAAATAATAAAAAATTAATTAAATTACTAAAAGAGTACAAACAAGATTATACTGAAAAAAAATTTAAAGAGATTCTAAAGTTTCTTAAGGTATAGTCCTATACTTGGTGTTAACTAGTGCCCATTCAATAAATAGCAATAAAAGGGTAAGGGTCATGAATAGAAATGTTAAATCCAATGTGATGAGTTCCCGTGTAGATCTACTGATTTCTCTATACGCTTTTGTTAAGGAAGTTTCGTCTGTTGCTTCAAAATATTTTCCTCCTGTATTAAAAGAAATTGTTTGAAGTGTTTCTGAATCAAGTTTGAGTAACAATTCTTGAGGTATTCCTTTTATCGTTCCTCCTGATTTTGTAGCTATCCCAATTGTATAGATAAGAACCTCATTTTTAATTGCATATGGTATTGCTTCTCTGATATCTACTCCAACGTTGCTTCTCCCATCTGTTAGAATAATTAGTACTTTTGATTTTGGTTCTTTGCTTAACATATTCACTGAAGTTATTATCACCTCTCCTAAATCTGTTCCACCTATTTTTTTAATTTCCACTTTATTGATAGAATTTTTTATTTTATCTAAATCTGTTGTTAATTCTTCTTCTATGAAGCTTGTTCCAGAAAAAGAAATTAGCCCCACTTTGGTGTAGGATGATAAACTATTGACAAAAGAGATAGCTTCTTTTTTAGCAGCCTCCAATCTAGTCGGTAAAAAATCTGTTGAAGTCATGCTACCAGATGCATCAATAGCTAATACAAAACTAAATTCATTGCTTTGTCCTGTATAAACCAAAGTTGTGCCTGCTAAAGCCAAAGTAGCAAAAAGAAGTGTAAAAATTCTTATTGACAATAATGGGGTGTTTTGCGATAAAATCTTTTTTCCAGTTACTCTTGCTATTGCATCAAAATTAGCAAAATTTAATGCTCTTCTTTTTACATGTTTTAAAGTAAAAACATGAACTATTAATAATAGCCCGATGCTTATTAAAAACCACAAATAAATTGGATTTTGAAATATTATCTCCATTTTACTTTCCTTCTCTTAAATAAAGACATTATCGGCTCCAAAAAAGGCATATCTGTTTTAAGTTCTGCATAGTCTGCACCAATTTCGTTAATTTGATTTTTAAAAATTTCTAACTCTCTTCTTGTTAGTGCTTCGTATTCCTGTTTAATTTTTGCAGGTTCAATTAGGAGTTGTTGTTTAGTTTTTGGATCAGATACCACAACTTGGAAACTATCCTGGGGCATGACATATTCCCGTGGGTCACGAACAATCAAGAAAATTACATCAAATCTCGTTAGTATGGGTTTAACATGCGTAGCCCAGTTTGGATCTACTCCTATGAAATCTGAGATAATCATAACTAATGAATTTTTTGGCAAGTATATTTCAATAAATTTTAATGCTTCAATCAAATCAAAATTTCCTCCATAGTTATAAGGGTCAACCAGTTCTTTTGATAAAGAATAAGATATTTTTTTGTTTCTTGATGGAGAAAATTTCTTTATTGGTTGATTAGTAAATAAAGAGAAGCCAATTTTGTCCCCTGCCTCTAGTACAACGTGTGCTAAAGACGCTATGAGTTCTGCAGCATATTCATTTTTTAGTTTATCTGTTGATCCAAAGACCATATTGGAGCTTACATCTACTAAGAAGAAAATATTGAGATTTCTTTCTTCTTCATACTCTCTAACAAGAAGGGAGTTAGCTCTGGCAGAAGCTTTCCAATCTATTTTCTCAGCATCATCGTCATATGTATAAGTCCTATATTCAGAGAAATCCAACCCAAATCCTTTGAAGATGCTTCGATAGGCCCCGATAACTTGATTTGTAGATAGTTTCTTCGCAATGATTTCTAGTTTTTTTATGGAAGGAGTTAAATTAACCTTCAGTTTTCTTTCTACCATTTTTAGGGTATTGGTATCTTTGTTAGAATTTCTTCAATTATTTGGTCAGTGGTTATATTCTCTGCTTGACCTTCATAAGAAAGAAGTATCCTATGGCGTAAGACACTTTTTGCAATATTCTTAATGTTTTGAGGAGTGACGTATGTTTTTCCATTTAGCAGTGCGTCAGCTTTGGAAGCAATAAATAAACTTATTGAGGCTCTTGGAGAGGCCCCATATAGAATATATTTCCCAAATTTTAGTTTTTGACTTTCTCTCGTAGCGTTAACAATTCTTACAATATAGTCTTCCAATTCCTTACTAAGATAGATATCTTGGGTTAGTTTTTGTAAATGGTTTATTAATGAAGGTGTTAATACTGGTTTAAGATCAAATTCATCAAAATCTTTTAAGGAAATGTTTTGATTTAGTATTTTTTGTTCTTCTTTGGTAGAAGGGTAACCCATATAAAGTTTAAACAAGAACCTATCTATCTGTGCTTCTGGTAATGGATAAACCCCTTCAGATTCTATTGGGTTCATTGTTGCCATTACAAAAAAAGGCGATTCAAGAGGGTATGTTTTTTTAGCTAAGGTGACCTGCCTTTCTTGCATTGCTTCTAATAAAGCAGATTGTGTTTTTGGAGAGCTTCTGTTTATTTCGTCTGCTAAGATAAAATTAGAAAATATTGGACCTTTTTGGGTAGTAAAGCCTTTCTTTGGATCGTAGGTTGTAATTCCAATTATGTCTGTAGGTAATAAATCAACTGTGAATTGTATTCTAGAAAAGGTGCATCCTGTTGTTTTTGCTAGTGTTTTAATTAGCAATGTTTTTGCTATTCCTGGAACTCCTTCAACCAACACGTGCCCCTTGCATAAGATGGTTCTAAGTAATCCATCGAGTACTTCTTCTTGTCCAACAATTACCTTAGATACTTCTTGTTTTAGTTTTTTAAAAAGAAGATTATATTTTTTAACCTCTTTTTCTTTTAATTTTGTTTTGGGCATTATATCTATTTTAGATTAATTGTGTTTAAATAATTTACGCATTACTTGAGGATGGTGTTTGTTTAATTAGGTTAGATTTTATTAAGATAATCAATATCTTGTTTTTCAAGTTCTAGTTGTTCTTGTAATTCTTTGCTGTTTTTTAATAAAATTTTCAGATAGGGCAATTCTTCTAGGTTTCTTTGTGTTGATAGTCTTGTTTGTGTGGCTAATTTATCTGCAATCAGATATTTTCTTTTTGAAACCAGGGACCATAGCCTAAAGTTCTGTTTTGGGGACCTTCTTGTTTTTTTTAGGATTATTTTTTCTGGTTTTTTATCCTTTGCATTTGCAATGCCTGCAGAAAGCAAAGAACCAATGTAAACTAAGAATCTGTAATGTTGGGATTTCATTATTTGTCTTTGGAATACATCTACTTTAGATAGGATATCAAATGCCTGGCTTAGTTCATTTAGTTGATAATTTCTTGGAATATTTTCTTCTATCCAGTATATTAATGCATTATCATCTGAGAAAACTGCAGGAGACCTGTTTGTTTTTCCAAAGTCGATTAGATTGACTACTGATTTTTTATCTGAAATAGCTTCATAAGCGATGTTTATATCTTTTGTTTTGAAAATTTTCAGAAGTACATTTTTTATTTCTTCTGTTTTTTCCCTTGTTCCTAGTTCCAGTATTGCTTCTTTTGTTATTTTTTTGTTAGATAAAACTTGCAAGTCTGTTATTGCTGCCCTTAGGTCCCCTGAGGAGTATCTTGCAAGATAATCCAATGCAGAAGGTTCGTAGTCTAACTTTTCTTTTTTGGCTATTTCCTCTAGTTTTTTTGCTATTGCTTCTCTAGTTAGTGGTTCAAATTCTAATATTTGGCAATATTTTTTTAATGGCTCAATTTTATCTGCATCAAAACTAGTTGTAGTTAAGATTATTGGAAAGCTTGTATTTTGAATCACTTCAATTATGGCTTTTACTGCGCCCCTATCTATTGCTGAAAGTCCTTCTAATTCATCAATTAGGATTACCTTTCCATTGTTAAATAATGATTTTTGTTGAGTAGATGTTCCTAAGAGGGAGAGTATCTTTTCTTTGTTCCTAAAATTGCTTGCATTTAGTTCATATAATTCGTAATTTAATTCCTGGGCTAATGCATATATCGTAGAGGTTTTACCAATTCCTGTTGGACCATAGATTAAAAGTGCTGATTTTGAATTTAATACAAATTTTTTTAGTTTTTCAACTGGGTGTTGTATTACTTGGTTAAGTTTTGTTGGTTTATATTTTTCTGTCCATAACATTTTGGAAAAATCTAACTATATCTGTATTGAATTTAGGATATAATTTGTTCGCAACCGGCCAAACTTCATCTTCTTCATCTGAAAGAAGTTCTTTTTCTAAGACTTTTTTGAAATATGCTTTTCCATAAAGATTTTCAACTACTTTTCTTTCTACTAAACATAAAGGGATGTGAACTTTAAAGAAAACATCTTTTTCTGGGTAGAGATTGTGTAATGCTTTTATTAGTATTCTGCTTTTTTTTATGTTTCTTACAAATAAGATATGAATTAATTCATGGAGGATTGTTAGTTTTGTTTCCTCTAGGTTTTGATTCATTTTAATTGTAAATGGGTGAGAAAGTGCTTCGTATTCCATATTTTTAACTACATAACATTTTTCGTCGTGTCCGAATCTGAGTTTTGAAACCTTTTCTATTTCTTTTATGATCTTTTTCTGATATTTATCCCAGAACTCTTCTATTTCATCGATATAGAGCTTGACTTCTGTAATTTGTTCTTCATGGTAAGGCAGATTGCTCATTATAGTAAGCATTCTGTCATATGGAGCAGAATATATGAAATTTATTTTCATTTTTTAACAAAATTTGCAAGGAGTGCTTCAAGTTGGATGAACTCGTCAGAACCTTCTACCATCCTAAACTCTATTTCCCCACATTTATTTATTAAATCTATTTTTTTATTATCAGGAATGTCTAAATTCCATATTTCTTTTTGTATTTGTTTTATTATGTCTAAACCAGTTAAACTATGTTCAAGCATTGTTTTTAGTAATATTTTTCGTGCTGTTAGAAAATCTCCTTTAATTGCTAAGTTTAATACTTCTTTTACTTCTTTGGGTCGTGCTGCAGAAACAATTTCGTATGTTAAAGATTCTGTTATGTTTTTATTTATTGAGGCACAGCTTTGTAAAATATTTTCAACTCTTCTTAGGTCTCCATTTGAAAGTTCATGGAGAATTCCATAAACTTTTTTATCTATCTTTAGTTTTTCTTCTTTAGCTATTTTATCCATTACTTTTGTTACTTGTTCTAAGGTTAATGGTTTAAATCTAAAGATTGCACATCTTGATTGGATTGGGTCTATTATTCTTGTTGAATAGTTACATGAAAGAATAAATCTAACTGAATTAGAATAAGTTTCCATTGTTCTTCTTAATGCTTGTTGTGCATCTTTTGTTAAAGCATCTGATTCATCTAAGAATATTATTTTGTGGGTGCTTGTACTTAATGATCTAGTTCTAGCAAAGTCTTTTACTTCGTTTCTAATTATATCTATCCCCCTTGAGTCTGAAGCATTAAGTTCAAGAAAGTTGTGTTTCCAAGTATCTCCAAATAGTTTTTTAGCTATTATCAATGCTAATGTAGACTTGCCCACCCCTGCTGGACCCGAAAATAACAAATGAGGAATGTTTTTTTGCTCAACAAAAGCCTTAATTCTCTTAGCTACATGCTCTTGTCCCACAAAATCTTCAAAATCTTCTGGTCTGTATTTTTCAATCCATAGCATAAGAAGTTTGAGTTTAATATGATTAAATAGGTTTTATATTGTGGAGTATATACATCATAAAATATCAAGATTTTTTTCAAAAACTATATAAACATCCTCTAAATCAGTAAACCTATGGTTTTGACTATTGAATACAAAATTATTTCTATCATTATATAGTCATACCTATTTTATGTGGGTGATTCTCAATGGCAAAATATTTATATTATAAGTGGGGGTTAAGGATTTAAGATGTATGATTTTAAAGCTGTAGAACCAAAGATTTTTGATTTTTGGAAAAAGAATAAGATTTTAGAAAAAGCAAAAGAAAAGAATAAAGATAAAAAAACATTCTATTTCTTAGATGGGCCACCATATACTTCTGGACGGGTCCATATTGGTACTGCCTGGAATCAATGTCTGAAAGACCAAGTATTAAGATACAAAAGAATGCGTGGGTTTGATGTGTGGGATCGTGGGGGATATGACATGCATGGATTGCCTACTGCCCATAAGGTTCAAGCAAAATATAACCTAAATTATAAAGAAGATATAGAAAAGTTTGGTGTTGATAAATTTGTTAAAGAATGTAAAGATTTCTCTATAAGAATGATGAAACGGATGAATGAAGAATTTGATCAACTGGCTGTTTCTTTAGACCATAAAAATCCCTATATGACAATAAGTGATGAATATATTGAAGGAATCTGGTGGTTGGTTAAGAAGGCGGATGAAAACAAGAGACTGTATCTTGGTGAAAAATCTATGACTTGGTGTTATGATTGTGAAACTGCTTTGGCCAAACATGAGTTAGAGTATAAAGAAGTTGAAGAGGACTCTATCTTTGTTAAGTTTAAGGTTCAAGGTAAAAAAAACGAGTATCTAATTATTTGGACAACAACTCCTTGGACCATTCCTTTTAATTTAGGGGTTATGGTAAATCCGGAATTAGATTATGTTAGAGCTAAGGTTGATGATGAAATCTGGATTTTAGCTAAAGGTCTGGCTGCGCCTGTTGTAAGAAGTGTCGCCAATAAGAATCTAAAAATTATTGAAGAATTTAAAGGAGAAAAATTAAAAGGATTAAAGTATGAACATCCGTTTTATAACATTCTAAAGCATAAATATGATGAATTAACAAAAGAGTCTGATAAAGTTTTTACTGTGGTGTTATCTAAAGAATATGTAAACTTAAGTGCGGGTACTGGTTTGGTTCATATGGCTCCTGGCTGTGGTCCAGAAGATTATGAAGTTGGAAAAGAAAATGGAATTCCTCCATTTAACAATTTAACCCAATCTGGATTTTATCCTGATGATATGGGGAAATTTTCTGGTTTGAATGCTAAAAAAGATAATGAAAAATTTATAGAGGCATTGGAAGAAAATGGGATGCTAATTGCAACTACTAAAGTTAGCCATGATTATGCTCATTGTTGGAGATGCAAGAATCCTGTTATCTATAGACTAACAAAACAGTGGTTCTTTAGGGTTGAAGATTTAGTTCCTAAGATGTTAGAACAAAATAAAAAAGTTAAATGGATTCCTAAAGAAATAAGTGATAGATATGAATTGTGGATTAAAAATCTCAAAGATAATTCTATTACAAGGCAAAGGTATTGGGGAACTCCTATGCCTTTATGGAAATGTGAAAACTGTGAAGAATACACCGTTGTTGGGTCTATTAAGGAATTAAAAAAATTATCTGGTAAAACTCCTAAAGATTTACATATTCCTTGGATCGATAAGATAACAATTCCTTGCAAGAAATGTAAAGGGATTATGAAAAGAATTCCTGATGTTGTTGATGTATGGATGGATTCTGCAACTGCATCTTGGACTTGTTTAGATTATCCTGTAAGAGAAGATTTATTCAAAAAGTATTGGCCTGCTGATTTTATTTTAGAAGCTTCTGAACAAGCGAGACTATGGTTTTATGTTTTACAAGTAGCTTCAAATATTACCATGGGTAAGAATTGTTACAAGGCAGTATATTCTCATGGCATGTTAAGGGATATTGAAGGAGAGAAAATGAGCAAGAGTTTGGGAAATATCATTTCTCCTAAAGAGGTTACTGATAAGTATGGGGTTGACACTTTTAGATTATATACCATAACTGCAAAAGCAGGAGTTGATTTGAATTTTTCATGGGAAGAGATTAAACTAAGATATAGGAATTTGGATGTGTTATTGAATATTGCTAATTATTTGATTAATTATTGTGATAAAATTCCTGCAAATTTGCCTGAAAAATTAGAAAAAGAGGATAGATGGATTTTATCTAGGTTGAATTCTGTAATCAAGGAATCAACTGAATTGTTAGATAGTTATCAATTGGATGTTGCTCCCCAGTTGGTAGAGAGATTATTTTTAGATTTAAGTAGGGAGTATATTAAATATACAAGAGACAGGGTTGATGATAAAGGAATCTTTAGAGTGATTTATGATATTTTAATTGAGATTGTTAAGATGATTTCGATTACTTGTCCTTATATTGCAGAACATCTTTATTTAAAATTAAAAGAAAAGTATGGTTTGAAAGAAGAAAGTGTTTTCTTATTAGACTGGCCCAAAGCAAATGAGAAAATAATTGATAAGGAATTAGAAAATAATATGGAGTTTGTGAGAGAGGTGATTCAAAAAATATTTGCTGAAAGAGAAAAAGCTAGAGTTGGGGTAAGGTGGCCCTTACTTAGGGTAGAGGTTCCATGTAAAGAACCTAAAAAATATGAAGGATTTAAAGATATAATCAAAAAACAGGTTAATGTTAAAGAGGTTTTATTTTCAGACAAAATTGAAGATGTAAATTTAGATATAACTATGACTCCTGAATTAGAGTTGGAGGGTTTTGCGAGAGAATTAATTAGGAGGATCCAAAGCTTGAGAAAAGCAGCTAAATTAAGGAAGAGTAATAAGATAAGCTTGTATGTAAAAGGAGATTATGATTTGACCAATATGGCTGAAGAAATTATGGAAAAAGTAGGAGCAGATAGCCTAGAATTTGGTGAAACAGAAACCGAGTTCAAATTGAATGTAAAAATAAAAGAGAAAGAATTTTTTATTGGTTTTGACATTTTGAAGTGATGGCTTTTTTTAAATAGCTTTAAATATTTTTCTATATCTTTATAAATACTATTTATAAATGAAAATTTAGGGGGGATCAAAATTTGTGCTAAAAAATCTTCATCTAAAAAAGAGGTTAAACTACAGAATATTGTTGCTACGACGTCCTTAGGAAGAGATATTCCTTTGATTAAACTTGCTGAGGCTTTGCCTAATACAGAATACAATCCAGAACAGTTTCCTGGTCTGGTAATGAGAATTAGGGATCCAAAAACAAGTGCTTTAATCTTTAGTTCCGGTAATGTTGTTTGTACTGGGGCAAAGTCTATGAAAAAAGTAAAAGAGTCTATTAAAGCAATTATTGCAAATATAGCAAAAATTAAGATAAGGATAAAAGAAGAGGGCGTACTTAAGAAAATAAAAGTGCAAAATATGGTGGCTTCAGGCAATATTGGCATGGATCTTAATCTTAATTCCTTAGCAATTCAGCTTGAGAATACAGAATATGAGCCAGAGCAGTTTCCAGGATTGGTGTATAAATTGGCAGGGACTAGGGCTACTTTCTTGTTGTTTAGCAATGGAAAGATTGTTTGCACTGGCACCAGATCTGAGAAGAAACTTCATGAAGCAATAGATCAACTTGTTATTAATTTAAAAAAACAGAAATAGTTTTTTGATTTTATATTGTTTTGTATATATAAGTTTATAACTTTGAAGGTTCTCTCTTTTAAAAATGGTAGATGCTCATGAACAGATTGAAAAATTCCAGGATTTTATAGATAGTGAGTATAAAAAAGAACTAAATAAAATAATTAACAAAGGTCTAAGGTCTCTGGTTGTGGATTTCAACGATATAGCTGAGTTTGATCACGTGTTGGCAGAACAGTTGTTAGAAGAGCCAGAAGATTCTATCAGGGCTGCAGAAATTGCTTTAGATAATTTGGGATTGGGGGGAAAGAGTATAAAATTTAGAGTGAAAAATTTGCCCAAGGCTCAGATGACTTTAATAAGAAATATAAGAAGCAATCATTTAAACAAGTTAATCAGTTTTGAAGGCATTGTCAGGCAGAGTTCTGATGTAAGACCTCAGGTTACTCAAGCAAGGTTTGAATGTCCCAGCTGCGGGGATATAATTACTATCCTTCAGGTGGATACTAGTTTTAAGGAACCAAGAAGGTGCAGTTGTGGTAGAAAGGGAAAATTCAGATTATTAAGTAAAGACCTTGTTGATGCTCAACGATTAGTTATAGAAGAATCTCCTGAGCTGTTAGAAGGCGGAGAACAACCTAAAAGACTGTCTGTTTTTCTAAAAGAGGATTTGGTTGAACCTAAGATGGAAAGAAAAACTACACCAGGAAGCAAAATTAAAATCACTGGTATAATAAAAGAGATTCCTGTTTATCTTCGGACCGGAGCCCAATCCATAAGGTATGACCTGATTGCAGAGACAAATTATATAGAGCCTGTTCAAGAAACCTTAGAGGATATTGAAATTAGTGAAGAAGATGAAGATGCAATAAAATCTTTAGCTAAAGATCCTAAAATATACGAGAAATTGGTTATGAGTGTTGCTCCTTCAATATGGGGGCATGAAAAAATAAAAGAAGCATTAATCTTGCAATTGATGGGTGGGGTTAGAAAAGTAAGAGATGATGGTACTAAGACACGGGGGGATATGCACATTTTATTAGTTGGAGATCCAGGTAGTGGAAAATCACAGTTACTTCAATTTATTTCTAAGGCAGCTCCAAGAGCAAGATTTGTTTCTGGTAAAGGTGCTTCGTCTGCTGGATTAACTGCTTCTGTGGTCAGAGATGAGTTTCTTAAAGGTTGGGCTTTAGAAGCTGGTGCACTTATTTTAGCTAACTCAGGAATATTGTGCATAGATGAGATGGACAAGATTCCTCAAGAAGATACTTCTGCATTGCATGAAGCATTAGAACAACAAACAGTTACCATAGCAAAAGCTAATATTCAGGCAGTTTTAAGAGCAGAAACTGCGGTTTTGGCTGCAGCTAACCCAAAGCTTGGCAGATTCGATCCTTATAAGCCAATTCCTGATCAAATCGATATGCCTCCTACTTTGATTAACAGGTTTGATCTAATTTTTCCAATTAGGGACTTACCTAATAAAGAAATAGATGAAAAAATTGCTAAGCACATTCTTAAAATACAAAAAGAACCAACGAAAGTTCAAAGCATCATACCTAGAGATTTGCTTAAGAAGTATATTGCGTATGTTAAACAAAAGGTCCATCCCAAGTTAACTGATGCAGCAATCGAAGAAATAAAAAACTTTTATGTTGAATTAAGAAACCAGGGTTCTTTTGGAGACGATGCAATAAAACCAATTCCTATAACAGCTAGACAGCTAGAGGCTTTAGTAAGATTGGCTGAAGGAAATGCTAGGATTAGGTTGGGCAAGCAAATAACTAAAGCTGATGCAAGACGAGCCATTAATATTTTGAGATACTGTTTAGAAATAGTGGGCTTAGATCCAGAAACCGGAAAGATAGATATTGATAGAATTTCAACTGGAATAACTGCTTCACAAAGAAGTAAGATTGTTATTATTAGAGAGATAATTTATGACTTGGAAGAAAGCATTGGCAAATCGATTCCTTTGGAAGAAATAATCAACAATGCTGCAGAAAAGGGAATACAACAAGAACAGGTTGAAGAAGTTATTGAAAGATTAAAAAGGGAGGGAGAAGTTTTTGAGCCGCGAAGAGGATTTGTTAGCAGAATATGAAAAATTTACGAATTAATCAATATTATTTTTATTAAAATGGAGATTTTAATAAGATAGATGGCACAAGCAATAAAAAGGCAAACAGCAGTAAAAATTTGGATTTCTAATCTCGTTAATGGTAACTATGTAAAGCAGGACGGGGATTTTGAATCAAACTATGTTGAGGTCAATGGAAAACAAATTGGGAGAGTTAATATAATTGCCACTGTTGTTTTTAAGTTTCAAAGTGAAGATAACAATTACCTGAGTATAACCTTAGATGATGGCAGTTGTCAAATAAGGGTTAAGGCTTGGAATGAGGCAACTGACTTTTTGAAAAATATAAATGTTGGGGATACAATAAATTTAATAGGAAGACCAAGAGAGTTCAATGAAGAAATTTACATTGTGCCTGAAATAGTTAAAAAAATAGTTGATCTTCATTGGGAGCTTGCTAGGAAAGCAGAATTGCTTAAGGAGTATGGAAAACCTATGAAGGTTGATTCCACAAAACAGAGCATGCCCCGAGAAAATACAAGGACAACTAAAGAGAGTGAAGTAGTTGAAGAAAAAGTAGAGGAATCAGAAAATAGGCAAAAAATTCTGGAATTAATTGAGAAATTGGGTGCGGAAGGAGGTGTTGAAACAGAAGAGATCACAAAACAAAGCGGTATGGACAAGGACACTGTAGAAGAAGTTGTTTTGGAATTGCTAAAAAATGGTGAGATTTATGAACCCCGGCCTAATGTTTTAAGGGTTCTTTAAAAACATTTATAAATTCAATTAAAATCTTTAGTTCTATGAATTATGATGAATTATTAAAAAAAGCTAGAAAAGCCATGCCTAAAGGTGTAGCTAAGAAAGAAAGATTTGATGTCCCAAAGGTTAAAGGTCATGTGCAGGGCAATAAAACAGTAATTAGCAATTTTTGTCAACTTTGTGATATTTTTTGTAGAAATGAAAGCCATGTATTAAAATATTTACAGAGGGAACTTGCATCACCTGCCAGCCTAGATGGACCAAGGTTAGTTTTAGGAAGAAAAATCAGTTCGAGTCTTATTAATGAAAAAATACAAAAATATGTTAAAGAATTTGTTCTTTGCAAGGAATGTGGTAAGCCTGATACAAAATTAATTGAAGAAGGCGGCGTGATATATGTAAAATGCACAGCTTGCGGAGCCAAATACCCCATAAAATCTAAAATATGATCTTTGTCAAAACTCATAAGACTGAGGAAAGAGAAATTACAGCCATGTGTGATGAAGAGCTCTTGGGTAAATTTTTTGAAGATGGATCTTTATGTTTAGAGGTAAAAGAGAGTTTTTACAAAGGCAGGTTAGTTGACGAAGATGAAGCAGTCAATATCATAAAAAATGCAGACATATTAAACCTTGTTGGAGAAAGGGCTGTTGGCTTGGCTGTTAGGAGTGGAGTTGTGTCTAAAATCCATATAATAAAAATCAAAGGTATCCCCCATGCCCAGGTCATATAGGAAAGAATATTATGAAGCTGTAATTCAAATAAGACCTACTGATAAATCTGTTATTGATTTTATTAACAAACAAATAGATAAAAGAGAGGATGTTTTTATTTCTAACATAATTAAAAAAAAATATGGAACAGATATCTACATAAGTTCACAAAAGTTTGCGAGAAGTTTAGGCAAGAAGTTAAAAAGCAATTTCAAGGGAGAACTAAAAATAAGTAAAACACTGCAGGGCAGGGACAAACAAAAGAGTAAATTAATTTATAGGGCTACTGTTTGTTTTAGGTGTAAACAAGAAGATTTATAAATTTCACTAATTCTTTTTCTGTTATGATAAAGAAACATGTTCCCCAAGAAGAATTTGTAAGAGTCAGATATCCTAGAGGTAGAGAGGTAATAGGTACTTTAAAGCAAAGACTTGGAAGCAGCAGGATGAAGGTTGTTTGTATGGATGGCAAAACTAGGATTTGCAGAATTCCGGGAAGAATGAAAAGAAAGTTGTGGGTAAGGGAGGGAGATATTTTGCTGGTTGAACCATGGGAATTTGGTGGAGATGAAAAGGGGGATGTGGTTTATAAATATCGTCCAAACCAAGTAGCATTATTAAAGAAAAAAGGTTTAATTAAAGAAATAGAAGATCTAGAAGAATTTTAAGATGTACCAAGAAGAAATAAATATTCCCGAAGACAGGGTTGCAGTTCTTATTGGAAAAAAAGGAGAAACTAAAGCTGAGTTAGAAAGAAGGCTAAAGATTAGGCTTGAAGTGGATTCTAAGACAGGAATGGTATCAATGACTGGAAGGGATAGTGTTGCTGTGTTTAATGCTAAGCCCGTTATTAATGCAATTGCGCATGGATTTCCTCCAGGCATTGCACTCTTACTTTTAAGAGATGGTTTTTGTTTTGAGATTATAGAAATAGAAAAGTTTAGCGGAAATTCAAAGAAAAAAATGATTAGATTAAAAAGCAGAGTCATTGGAACAAAAGGAAAATCGAGAGAAATGATTGAAAAAATGACCAATTGCAATATTTGTGTCTATGATAAAACCATTGGTATAATTGGGCAAGTTGAAAATGTTAATATTGCGAGATTAGCTTTAGTAAAATTACTTGGTGGTGCCCCACATGGTCATGCATATAAGTTGATACAGGATATGAAAATTAAAAACGAGATTAAATGATAGATTTAATAGTAAAAGAAATCAGAAAGAAAAAAGAATTTCAAAATTTAGATGCTCTTTTTGTTAAAAGTTTGATAAAAAAAGAATATGAAAGAGTTAAGGATGGTTTGATTGGACATGTTAATCCGAAAAAAAGTAAAGATTTTAAAAATATAATAAAAAATTCCAGAAAAATTTTACATGATATTTATGGTGTGTTTAATATTGATACTAAGAAAAGAAAAGAAATATTAGAAAAGATTAAGAAAAACCCACATAATAAAGATTTGCATAGGCATTTATTGGAAACACACAGATCTAGTAAAGAAAGATTATTTTTTTATGAAAATTTATATGAAAAAATATTATCTAAAAAAGATAAAACAATTTTAGATATTGGGTGCGGGTTAAATCCTGTGAGTTGGATCTTTATGAAAAACAAACCTCAAAAATATATTGCCCTTGAATTAACTAATGAGGATTGTGCTTTTTTAAATGATTATTTTAAAGCTGTTAAACTTAATGGTAAGGCATTACGAGTAGATTTATTGAAAGTAAAAAGTTTTGAGGCTGCTGATGTGTGTTTTATCTTTAAGGTTTTAGATTCTCTAGAAGAGGTTAAAAAAGGAATTAGTAAAGAAATATTAAATAAGCTACAATGCAAAAAAATCATTGTTAGCTTTCCTTCAAGAACTTTATCTGGCAAAGGAAGGATTGGTACAAGGAGATGGTTTGAAAGGTTAATTAAAAAGTTTGAAAAATTTGAGATAGAAAATGAGATATTTTATATAATAAATAAAGAAAATCTTTATTAATGGGTGATTTGTTTCAGGGTTAAAATGACAAAAACCAGAGCTGATGAATTAGCAAAAAAGCAAAGAGAAATTTCTATTTCTGAGTTTTTTACTAAAAATAGACATTTATTGGGATTTGATAATCCAATCAAAGCTTTAATGACTACAATAAAAGAAGCAGTTGATAATTCTTTAGACGCCTGTGAAGAAATGGGTGTTTTACCGGATATTTATGTTGGGATAAGACAATTATCAGAAGACAGATTTAAAGTTATTGTTGAGGATAATGGACCCGGTATTGTTAAGGAACAAATTCCAAAGATATTTGCTAAACTATTGTATGGAAGCAAGTTCCATAAGTTAAGTCAATCAAGAGGGCAACAAGGAATTGGAATTAGTGCTTCTGTTATGTATGGCCAGCTAACAACTGGAAAAAGTGCTAAGATAACATCTAAAACTGGGCCAAGAAAATCTGCACTTTTTTATGAATTACATGTGGATACTAAAACAAATGATCCAGAAATCTTAAAGGATCAGGTTGTTGAATGGAAGAAAGACCATGGAACAAGAATAGAGATTGACCTTGAAGCAAAATATCAAAAAGGAAAGAGGGGTGTTGAAGAGTATTTGAAACAAACAGCAATTGCCAATCCCCATGTTACAATCACTTACAGCCCTCCAAGCGGAGAAGAAATTAAATTCTTAAGAGCTACTAAAGAAATGCCAAAGGAACCAAAAGAGATCAAACCACATCCTTATGGCGTTGAATTAGGTATGTTAATAAAAATGTTAAAAGATACTAAGGCCAAAACACTGCAATCTTTTTTAATGAATGATTTTTCAAGGGTTTCTGCCAAAGTTGCTAAAGAGATTTGTGAAAAAGCCAAGTTATATGAAAGATCAAGACCAGGCAGGATTGCTGCACAGGAAGCAGACAATCTTTTCAAAGCAATTAAAAATGTAAAAATAATGAATCCTCCTACTAACTGTATTTCTCCTATTGGAGAGGATTTAATAATAAAGGGTCTGAAAAAAGAAATTAATGCAAGTTTTTATACTTCTGTTACCAGGCCGCCAAGCGTTTATAGAGGAAATCCTTTTCAAATAGAGGCTGGAATTGCTTATGGTGGAGATTTACCTGGAGACGAACTTGTTAGATTATTAAGGTTTGCGAATAGAGTTCCCTTACTTTATCAACAAGGAGCATGTGCTATTACAAAGTCTGTTGTAAGTACACTTTGGAGGAATTATGGATTAAGTCAAAGCAGAGGGGCCTTACCTTCTGGCCCTTGTGTGATTTTGGTCCATATTGCTTCTGTTTGGGTGCCTTTTACTTCTGAGAGCAAGGAATCTATTGCCCATTATCCTGAGATTATTAAAGAAATTAAGCTAGCTTTGCAAGAATGTGGAAGAAGATTAGCCAGCCATATCAGGAAAAGGAAAAAAGCTGAACATGAAGCTAAGAAAAAAAGTTATATTGAAAAATACCTTCCTCATATCGGTGTTGGGTTAAGAGATATTCTGAAATTAAAAGAAAGTGAAGAGAAAAAAATGTTAAAGATTTTGAAAGATATTCTAGAAAGGAGTAGAAAATGAATAAGACTTTACTAAAGATTAAGCATTCGGCAAAGGATGTTTATGATAAAATTATGAAGAAACAAAAACCTATTATGAAGTTTCCTATTAGGAGTCTTAATAATGTTAAATATGATCCAAAAAAAGGTTATTTTGAATTGTTAGGTACTAAAAAAGTAAGAACTTTAACAGTTAATACTGTAAAAACTTTTGCTCAAACATTAAGGATGATGGCTTTGAGTAAAGAGGTTATTGAGAAAGATGATATTGCTACAAAAAGAGAGGTATATTATGTAAGTAAAAATTGGGAAGATGCTAAATTCAATGAACAACCTGAATCAGATACTGTGATGGATGATATTGAAGCAATGTTTGCTGTTAATAGGGAACAGCTAGGTTTTATTCCTGAAGAAAAAGGGGGAGATGTTGCTGGAAAATTAATTGTTATAGATAAAGATCCTACAAGTGGTAAAGGGGTAAGGATAGATTGTACTAAGTTTGGTTCTGGAGCTTATTCTGTTCCAAGCGATGTTGAAAACCTAAAATTTGAAACTAAAGCAAAATTTATTTTAGCTATTGAAACCGCAGGTATGTTTGAAAGATTAAATAGGCATCAGTTCTGGAAAAAACATAATTGCATTTTAATTTCAATGGGAGGAGTTCCTTCTAGGGCATGTAGGAGATTTATTAGACGGTTAAGTGATGAAAAAAAAATTGATGTTTATGTATTTTGTGATAATGATCCGTACGGTCATATGAATATATACAGAACTTTAAAGGTAGGAAGTGGAAATGCTGCCCATATAAATGAATATTTTTGTGTTCCCAAGGCAAAGTATTTGGGGGTAACACCTCAAGATGTTATCGATTATAAATTGCCAACCCACCCACTAAAAGATGTTGATATTAAAAGGGCAAAAGATGCTTTAAAAAACGATCCTTTTGTTCAAAATCATAAAGAATGGCAAAAAGCCTTACAATTAATGTTGAAAATGGGTGTCAGAGCTGAGCAGCAAGCTCTTGCTAAGTGGGGACTTAATTACGTAATAGAAAATTATCTTCCAGAAAAGTTAAAGAACCCTAAGAGTTGGCTTCCATAGAAGGCTTTTTTGATTATAGATCAAAAATAAATGAAACAAAATTTTTATTGTTGATTATTTTTGTTGTTTTTCCTTTTATTCCAGATATATTGCTTATTATTTTATTTCTAGGAATTTTATTTATTTCAGAAAGCCTCAAAACAACACTTTTGTTAATTAAATTATTTCTGAACTGATAATAGAGGGTTAGGTATTTCATATCTAATTCCTTTGCTAACTTTCTTTTGTTCGTGCCACTTAATAATGTTTTTTTAAATTTTTCTGAGACTTGAAAATAAAAAGTCATCTGTTTCATATGATTTAAGATAGTTTTCTTCTTTCTTTCAGAAAGACAGATAATACCTTTATTAAACATTTTCCAATAATTTGACCAACTAGTTATTTGAACTAAAATTTCATTTTTATCTTTTCTTTCTATTAAAGTAGAGGTTATTGCTTCTTTTTCAAGACAACTTTTAATTAATTCTGCTAATTTTTTTTCTTTTATAAGAGATAAATGATACCCCATATAAACAATATAATTCTCTTTTTTCATGGTATTTATGCTTCCTTCTGCTGCAAATAATCCTGACAAAAAAGCCTTTCTTAATGTTGAATTCTCCGTAAACTTAGACTTTAAAATTTGTTTTGTTAATTCTAAAAAAAGGGTTCTTAGAATCCTACTACCAACTTGTATAGCTAAACATTCATTTTTATGTCTTCGAGATGCCTTCAATCTGATTTTTGAATCATCCAAAGCTAAGTAATTTTGCCAATTCTTTAGTGAATCTTTTTTAATTTTTCTTGTTCTAAGAGTGTAACTTATTTTATTTTTGTTTATTCCAAAGTATTTCTCGAAAAAATGTAAAATATTCTGACAAAGATCTATATCTCTAGAAGTAAACTCCAAATGATATTCATCTTTACTAATTTTTCCATCTCCCAAATATAGTGCCCAACTCTCAATAAATTTTGGAGTTATTTTGAGAGTTTTATTTAGAATCATTGGTTTTGGAGAATTTCCTCTACCTTTATTTTGATAATAAACTTTTATTTTCTTTCTTTGTTTTATTATTTTCCATTCTTTAGGTAATAATTTTATTATGCTGATTTCCATATTGGTTATTTAATATTAAACTTTATAAAGTTGTTGTTTTAGTTTACATATTAACTAAGAAATTAAAAGATAAGAAAACATGGTTGCCTTAAGTATATACTACAATCTTAAACATTCGTAGTCTAATTTTTTATTGATCTTCTTCCATTCAAGGGTGCATTGGAACATTTGTTTTTTCATTAGAGGTTTATGTAATATTGACATAATATCTTTTTGTAAGATTCAGTTTATGATCCACATGTATTTACTATTCTGAAAAACACATTTATATGATCCTTTTTCCTTACCTAAATCAGAATCTTCGGTACATTTACTCCATTGGTTATTATAACAAAGATATTTTTTAGATGGATTCAATGTATCAGAATTTAAACAATCTCCTTTAGAGGATACACAATCAGTTATCTCATCACAACAACCTCCTCCTCCTTGATCAAAATAATACTCATTGTTATCATCTCCGCAACAGTTGGGTGTGCCAAAGTTGTTTTGATCATCAAATAAGTTCCAATCTTCAGCAACCTCTTTAACATACGGTGTCCAAGTTCCGATTACTATTCTTTTTTCTCCATTTATTGTTATATGTCCATCATCACTTACTCCTACTGTGTAAGGGCTTGTTTTCCAATTACACCCGTATTGGGATAAACAACTTTGTTTTGTTTGGTACTTCGAACATAATTCTGCTTTTCCAATGCAAGCTACATTAGAATTCCAACTGCAAAGCCTGTTTTGCTTACAGAAAGATTCTGACTTTCTACTATCACAAGAAGGTGTTTTCCCTCCATTACATAAAGCATGTACAGTATTTTTTGCAATCATCGCTTCCACAGCATTGATATCTCTTCCACCAATTGCATGGTTGTGCTTTTCCTGTACAACTTCCTGGTGAAGATTGCCATGAACAGCTTTGTTGAGATTCACATAATGATTCAGAATTAAAAAACTCACATGTTGTTGCAATCCCTTGACACAACTCGGCTGTTGTATCTTCAGTTAACTCTGTACTTGAACTTCTATAAATCTTATACACTTTAACCTCATACCTTTGTAAAGTTATTTCGATATTCTGAAGTTGTTTTGGTGCTCCAGAAGGAATACCTTCAACAATCTCTTGTACTTTCCATGTTGTCTCTGTTCTTTTAATCAAATTCTTAATTACGTAATTAATTTGTATTTGTTGGTTTTTATTATTTAATACGATAAAATAATAATCATCATTATATTTTTTAACCAAATACTCAGGATTGGGAACATTTGGGTTTTTAGTTACCAATGCTGGGCGAGGATAACCTTTTGTTGGCCAATAATCAGAATATTTAGGAATGTTTTTATTAATGGTTTTTGCTAAAAATATTTTTTCTAATAATTTAATTTCATTTGTTATTCTCTTAACATTCTGAGATACAGGACTTTTAATAAAAGAAAAATACATAATTCCATCTGCGCCGTGCATTAATGATTGATAAGCCATATTTTTCATTTCAATATAATCAGGGTAACTCTTCCAATCACCAGTCCAAGTTACATTCATTCCTTCTAAAATAACAAAGAAAGGTTTATTTTTTCCCTCCAACATTTCCTTCATTCTTTCGGTAGTATATGCAACGGAATTAATATCAACATTGCCAAAGAAAGATTTGGCACCAACGTGAAATGGGTAAATATCAATGCTCACAATATCTGCAGCATCTAAATGTTTGCTTACCATTTCAGGATATCTTGTTTCATAATTCAAAATACGTACCAAATAATTTCCATAAACTGGACAGGAAGGACAAACTTCTTTAATTAAAGTATACCCATTTCTAAGTTCTGTTAAACTCTCTTGGGTGGGGAATACATTTCTACCCCACTTATAATTCCATCCAGAAGGTTCATCAAATCCAATAAAGGTAAATAGGTTAGAATCTTTTATGCATGAATTATAAAAATCCCTAAATTCATTTATTCTTTGTTGTCTTGTTAATGGAGACGGTTCTCCAGATTTATGGTCATGATCATAATATTTTGAAATTACATAAGCTCCGCCGACATTATTCTGTTTAAGACCATTAGAATATCTTTCACACTTCTCCATAGATTCATAGGGCGGTCCCCACCATAAAAAGTCTATATTATATTTATTGCCTTTATAATCAAAATCATAATAACTATCATCAGACCATCCAATTCCGCTGTCTCCTGGAGTCTTATCCTGTGCAGATAAACATGTGTTCCTATCTATATCCGGATCTTCTAAATTTGTTATTTCTGTCCATTTAATTCCTCCATCATTTGCACATATGTAACTTCCAGAAACTTTACCTACATCAGAATCTTCAGTGCATTTGCTCCATTTATGGTTGTAGCAATGCCATCCAGTTGAACCTGTGTCAGAATCAAAACACTTACCTATATAATTTACACAATCAGTTATCTCATCACAACAAGCATCTTCTCCTTGAGTAAAATAGTACTCATTACTATCATCACCACAACATTTAGGATTTCCAAAGTTATTTGTATCATCAAATAAGCTACCGTCAGGAGAATCATCACTCCACCCAACACCATCGTCTCCAGGGGTTTGATCTTGAGTAGCTAAGCACATGCTTCTATCTGTGTCTGGATCGTTTCCTGTTGTTGCCCAACCACACCCTGATTGAGCTTCACAAGTTAATGGATCAGAAAAAGCAGAACACATTAAAGGATTTCCTCCACAATATCCTCCAGAATTCTCCCAACTGCAAAGCCTGTTTTGCTTACAGAAAGATTCTGACTTTCTACTATCACAAGAAGGTGTTTTCCCTCCATTACATAAAGCATCACCAGGTCCACAACAGTTCTGTCCGTTGTATGTACAGTATTTTTTGCAATCTCCACTCCAACAGCATTGATATCTCTTCCACCAATTGCATGGTTGTGCTTTTCCTGTACATGCATTGTTGTTGTGTGGAAAAAGCTGAACATGAATCAGGATTGCCCGTACAAGAACCCTCAGAAGAATGCCAGCTACATCCCATTTGAGATTCGCAATCTAATGGTGTCAGAAGGTTTGAACATGATTTGACTTTTCCAATGCAAGCTACATTAGAATTCCAACTGCAAAGCCTGTTTTGCTTACAGAAAGATTCTGACTTTCTACTATCACAAGAAGGTGTTTTCCCTCCATTACATAAAGCATACAGCATTGATATCTCTTCCACCAATTGCATGGTTGTGCTTTTCCTGTACAGGTGGCTTCTCCTTCCAGATCCCATGTGCATCCTTGTTGGTTAATGCAATCTGTTTGAGTTTTTATGTCTGCACAATTAACAGATGCTCCTGTGCAGTAACTGCCAGAAGTTGCTTTTCCAGTTAACCTCTCACCCATATCAAATTTAGAGATAATCTCGAATAAATTCTGGAAATCAAAAGCTGATACAGAGAATACAAAAACGAGTAAAATGATTAAAGACAGTATTATTTTTTTCATTGGTCCCTTTTTTATTTTATCTACTTTTAACTAATGGTTAAACTTATTTAAATTTTTTGATAGAAAGTTATTTATTGTAGTCTTGCCTAAATGGAAGGATGGTTACCTTAAACTTTCAAACAAAGAAAAAATATGAAGTTTTAGATATCACCACTGAGGTTGAAAGAGTTCTAGAAGGGGATGGAGTTGTGATGGTATTCGTTCCACATGCTACTGCGGCCATTGTTTTAAACGAAAGTGCTGATCCTAAAGTGGGAGAGGATTTGTTGGATGCTTTAAATAAATTGATTCCCGAAGGAGTTTGGCAACATGACAGAATTGATGATAATGCTGCTGCACACATTAAGGCTTCTATTCTAGGTCCCAGTGAATTGATTCCTTTTAAAGGTGGCAAATTAGTGCTGGGAGCTTGGCAGAACATCTTCCTTGTTGATTTGGATGGTCCAAGAAATAGAAAAGTGATTGTTAAAATATTATAGAAACCTTTTTAAAGAATTTTTGTGGGTTTAAAACTAAGTCCCGGTAGCTTAATGGTGGAGCACACGGCTGTTAACCGTGCGGTTACAGGTTCGAGTCCTGTCCGGGACGTATGGGCCTGTGGCGTAGTCTGGCTAGCGCACCCGACTGATAATCGGGAGGTCCTGTGTTCAAATCACAGCAGGCCCATTTTTTCTTATTTAGTTAAATTAATAAAACATTAAAAAAGAAGAATCCCATGGAATTCTTACCAATTTTGACTACAATTACTGGAATTGGGATGAGTATTGGTTATTTTACACAAACCTATAAAATTTTTAAAAGAAAAAGTGCAATAGATGTTTCGTTAGGAACTTACTTATTTTTTGGTGTTGGTGTTATGGTTTGGTTAATCTATGGAATCTCTTTAAATAATTATGTCTTAATAATTACAAATGTTGTTGCTCTTGTTGGTGCTTTATCAGTTATAATCTCTTATTTTCTAAATAAACATTAATTTAATTTTTTAAATCTATATCCACATCCTTTTGGCCTTGTTACTTCTGGTGTGGGAAATCTTTGACAAAATGCTGGTTTTTTTGAGTAGCCTCTTTCTTTGTGAATAACACATTTCTTGTTTTCTAAATATGGACATGTTAAACTTATTGTAAATTTCATTAGGTCTTTTGTTAGCCAGGTGATTCTTGAGGCTTCTACATCCTTGTAGCCTTTTTTTATGTATCTTTGTATTTCTTTTTGTTTTTTGATTTTTGCTAATTCTTTTATTGATTTTCCGTTTGGTTCTATTGGTATTTCTACCTCCAACGCGAGATCTTTACAACATTGACCACAGAGTTTACAGTTTCCTATTCTCTGGAAATTTTTTCCTTTGTGCTTATATATTCTCATTGGAATCTTTCCGCGAAAGAAGTAGTATAAAAAAGTTTCTATGATACTTTTGTTCCTTCTGGAATGTCTTTCTCTGGTGTTATTAAAACTACATTATCGTCTCTGCCGACTACTGCCGCCAATAACATTCCTTCTGATTTTACTCCCCTTAATACTGCTGGTTCAAGATTAGTAAATACAATTATTTTCTTTCCTATTAATTCTTCTTTTTTATAATGACTTTTTATTCCAGCCACAATGGTTCTTTGCTCATCACCTAAAGATACCTTTAGAACAAAGAGCTTGTCTGCATTTGGATGGTCTTCTGCTTCTAAAATCTTTGCAACCCTAAAATCAAATTTTTGCCATTCATTAAAATTTATTTTTTCCATTTTTAACTCCTGTCTTTTATAAAAGCTTCAAAGCTTCTATCATATGTTGCTTCAGCTTCTTTTGAGAAACAACATGCTGGAAGCTGATTGCTCTTTAGATGATACTTTAAACATTCGCAACAAATTCCTTTTCTTGAACATCCAGGATAGGTGCATGGACACTCTTTTAAATTTTCATCTTTTTTACATCCCATTTTATATTTTTTTAAATAAATGTTCTCCTTTTTTAATTTTTGTTTTTTTAAGTAAATTGGGTTTACAATCCTTTAATGTTCCGAGTTGTATATTTAATTGTTTATTTATTTTTTCTGAGGTTTCTGGTATAAAGGGGTGTAATAAAATTGATATAATTCTCAATGAGTCTGCTAAGGTATAAAGTATTTTTTCTAATTCTTTTTTATCTTTGATTTCCCATGGCTTTTTGTCGTTAATGTATTTATTACATTTATTAACAAATTTCCATATTTCTGCTAGTGCCTTATCTAGTTCATAGTTTTGCATTAGTTTGTCTATTTTTTCTATATCAAAAGTTAATTCTGATTTTGATTCTGGAATCTCTGAATTAAAATTCTTTTCAATTAGCGTTAAGGTTCTTGATAATAAATTACCTAAGTCATTTGCTAATTCGTTATTATTCCTGTTGATTAAAGATTTTTCTGAAAAGTCTCCATCCTCTCCATGGGGAATGTCCCTTATGATTGCATACCTTATTGGATCTATTTCATATTTATCAATTAAGAAAATTGGATCTATTACATTGCCTAAGCTTTTACTTATTTTTTTTCCATTTAAGGTTATATAACCGTGCACATAAACTGTTTTAGGTAATGGAATTCCTGCTGACATTAGCATTGCTGGCCATATGATTGTATGAAACCAGTTAATTCCTTTTCCAATGTAATGGCAATCTGCTGGCCAGAATTCCTTATAGGGTTTTTCATCTGGATAACCTAATGCAGAAACATAGTTAATCAGGGCATCAAACCAAACATAAATTTTATGTTTTTTGTCTATTGGGGTTGTGATTCCCCAGTCCAGATTTGTTCTTGAAACACTTAAATCTTTAAGACCTTCTGATTTTAATCGAGATATCATCTCGTTTCTTCTTTTTTGGGGCAGAATAAATGTGTTGGTTTCTATGAGTTTTAAGACTTTATCTTGGTATTTGGATAATTTAAAGAAATAACTTTCTTCTTTTAACCACTCTGGTTCTTTGTTATGTTCTGGGCATTTTCCATCTACTAATTCTTTTTCTGTTATAAATGCTTCACAACCTTGACAGTAATAGCCTTCATAATTTCCTTTGTATATATCTCCTTTGTCAAAAACTTTTTTGAATATTTCTTGAGCAACTTTGGTGTGTCTTGCTTGAGTTGTTCTAATAAAATCATCATTAGAAAGGTTTAGTTTTTTGCATAATTCTTCAAATAATTTTGAGTTTTGATCTACGAACTTTTTTGTTTCTATCTTAGCTTCTTTTGCTGCCTGCTCGTTTTTTTGAGCATTTTCATCTGTTCCTGTCAAAAAATAAACTTTTTCTCCTTTAAGCCTGTGCCATCTAGCTATAACATCTGCACAAATTTTTTCATATGCGTGCCCAATGTGTGGGGGGGCATTGACATAGTCAATTGCTGTTGTTATGTAAAATTTCATAGAGTTGAGCTAGAATAAATTTATTTAAAGGTTTTGATAGGTTTTAGGAATATAATTATTCTTAAAAGAATAAAGAAGTGGGCCCGGTGAGAATCGAACTCACTACCTTTACCGTGTGAGGGTAATGTCATACCAATAGACCACGGGCCCAATGCTCCTGGCGAGATTTGAACTCGCGTCTGAGCCTCGAGAGGGCTCAATGCTTGACCGGGCTACACCACAGGAGCAAACATTACTTTGAGTTACAATAAACAATATAAATTTTTGGTATTAATTGAACTTATGCCTACCGCATTTATTACTGGTGTAACTGGACAAGATGGTTCTTATCTAGCTGAATTTCTATTAGAAAAAGGTTATGAAGTTTATGGTCTGATAAGAAGGAGTAGTTCTCCTGATCATGGAAGAATTGCATCTATTGAAGACAGGATACATATAATTGACGGTGACCTGACAGATTATAGCTCCCTTGTGGATGGTCTTGAAAAAGCTCAACCAGATGAAGTTTATAATCTAGCTGCACAATCTTTTGTTCAAACTTCTTGGAAACAACCAAGACTTACTGCAGATGTTACTGGAATGGGTGTGTTAAATATTCTTGAAGCAATTAGAAGGATTGACCCGAATGCAAAAATTAAGTTTTATCAAGCATCGAGTTCTGAAATGTTTGGAAAAGTTAGAGAAACTCCTCAAACTGAAACAACTCCTTTTCATCCAAGGAGTCCTTATGGTTCTGCAAAAGTTTTTGGCCATAATACAACTGTTAACTATAGAGAGAGTTATAATATGTTCAACTGTTCTGGAATCTTATTTAATCATGAGTCTCCAAGAAGGGGGTTAGAGTTTGTTACTAGAAAAATTACAAATGGATTAGTAAGGATAAAATATGGTTTACAAAAAGAATTAAGATTGGGTAATCTTGATGCCAAAAGAGATTGGGGATTTGCAGGGGATTATGTTAAAGCAATGTGGTTAATGCTCCAACAGGATGAACCAGATGATTTTGTTATTGCAACAGGTGAAACCCATTCTGTGAAGGATTTTGTGAATCTAGCTGTAAAACATGCTGGAATGGGAGAATTAAAATGGGTTGGAGAGGGTATTAATGAAAAAGGATTATTGAATGGAAAGCCAGTTGTGGTTGTTGATGAAAGATTTTTCAGACCTGCAGAGGTAGATTTATTATTAGGTAATCCTGAAAAAGCAAAAACAAGGCTGGGGTGGGAACCAGAACATTCTTTTGAAGACTTGGTTGCCATGATGGTTGAAGCTGATTTGAAGAGATTAAAATAGCCCCGGGAGGATTTGAACCTCCGTCCACAGATCCAGAGTCTGTAATGCTTGACCGCTACACCACAGGGCTTTAAATCACTTAAATTCAATAAGTTATTTAAATTTATCTTCCATTCTAATAAATTATGACAAAAGCTACTATTGTTAAAAAAGAAAAAAGAAAACCCAATCTTGCTGAGACAAAAGACTCTTGGTGGTTGGGGGAACTTGATTTAGCTAGACGTTTATTAAGAAGGTATAGGCGGGAAATAAAAACGCTGGAGGGAATTCCAGAAATAAGAGATGGTTTAAATGGGAATGATTTGGGGCTCTTATTAAGTAGGGATACAAAAAAGATATATGCTTCTATTAAAATTGAACTAATTCCTTTAATCATAGATTTATTTCTTGGAGAAAGAGAAAAGGATTACAAGATGCATCCGGGAACTGAGTCGTGCGAAAATCCAGACCACATTCGTGTTAAATGTAGCCGTAAAGGGGGAATCACGGCTTATTATTGGCCAGATGTTCTTCTTCATATATTGACTGTAAAGAAAAAAAACGTAAAGGGGGGGTATTGTTTAGAAGATTTTTGTTCTATAAATATAGAAAAAAGAAAAGGGAGAAATGACTGGTATGGAAGAAATCATTGGGTTTAGTAAAGATTTAATTAGAAAGTTAATAAATAAAAAAAATATTTATCTTGTAAGTAAAGGGAATAAAGCAATAAAAATTATTTCTAGAAAATTTAAAGATAAAACTTTCTTAATTCAAGATCAAGGAGGATGGATAACTTACTATCAATATCCTAAAAAGATTAAAAGATTAAAAACAGATTATGGTGTTGTTGATGTTAACGATTTAAAGAAAAAGGTTAATAGTAATTCTGTTTTATTGATCAATAGTTTAACCGGATATTTTTCAGAGCAACCAATGAAAGAAATTTATAATATTTGTAAAAAGAAAAAATGTTTAGTTATTAACGATGTTTCTGGGAGTATTGGTCTGGAAATTTCCAAAATAGGGGACATTATTCTTGGCAGCTTTGGTAAATGGAAAGTTATCGAGTTGGGCTATGGAGGGTTTATTGCCAGTAATGAGAATTTAAATATAAAAGAAGATTTTAAGGGAGATTATAAAAAATTAAATGAACAATTAAAAAATATTAAAAAAAGATGGAAAGGATTTGATAGGTTAAACAAAAAAGTTAAGAATAACTTAAAGGAGCATGATATAATTCATAAAAGTAAAAGAGGAATTAATGTTGTTGTTAGATTCCATAATAAAAAAGAAAAAGAAGAAATAATAAAATATTGTGAAAGTAATAATTATGAATATACCTTATGTCCCAGATACATAAGAGTTAATTGTGATGCAATAAGTATTGAATTAAAAAGAAAAGATTTAAATAAAAAATAGATTGCTTAGTAATAAAATGTTAAAAGAACCAGAATCAATAGAGGAATGTGTATACTTTACTAGAAGGCTTATTGGGGAAGGCAAAGTTGTAGCGTGGGTTTTCAAGGCAAAGTGTAAAAAATGTGGCGAAGGGTTAATGGGTAAGCCCAAAGATCCTAAAACTGGAAAACCTAAAATAAGAGCTACTGAGTATGTGTGCCCAAGCTGTGGAAATGTTGAAGAAAAAAAAGAGTATGAAGAAAGATTAACTGTTAATATTAAATATAAATGTCCTCACTGTAGTTTTGAAGGAGAAATACAAATACCATTTAAAAGAAAAAAAGTTTCTAGAATTAATGAAGAAACTGGAAAAAGAGAAAGTGTGGATGCTTTAAGATTTCAATGCAATAAATGTGAAAAGAATATAGATATAACAAAAAAGATGAAATGATTAACTTTTGTGGGCTAATTTAATGTCTATATCTTTTATTGTTTTTCTTCCAGAATGATTGGCTAATCTAACTGCTTTCTCGCCAATTTCTTGTCCAATTTCTTCAAGAATATCTCTTAAAGCTTCTTTTGCACTATTGCTTACTCTTACTGCACTGGATTTTTTCTTTAAAAGGTGCTCCATTGCAGCCAAGGGCAAAATTCTTTTTGACATTTTAAATCACTTAAAACAGGAATATAACTAAAATATAAAAAGATTTCTGTTTTTTAAGGTATTTTTGGGGTTTTTTCTTTAAAAAAAGGGTTTTATGTGGATAATTTTAAAAACAAAAAGCTTTATAAATAAGTTAATAAAAAGGAAAAATACCCTACTGATTATTTTAAAATAGCCTTAGGCTATTAACAAGAAACAGCCGCTGATTCTAAAGGCGAGCGCAAGTTGACGTCTTTAACTTGCTACTTCTCGAAAGAGAAGTATGGATACAGTCAAAATGGCAAAGAAGCATGCACCTAGAAGAGGAAGTTGGCAGTTTTGGCCTAGAAAGAGGAGTAAAAAATCAACCCCCAGGATAAGAAGCTGGTTTAAACCTCAAGAGCCTAAAATTGCTGGATTTGCTGGCTACAAAGCTGGAATGACTCATATAGAGATGAAAGATAATCCAAAATCCCCAAATAAAGATAATTTTAAGATCACACCGGTGACAGTTATTGAGTGTCCGCCACTCAAGGTCATTGGTCTAAGGTTTTATAAAAAACACAATAAAAATCTTGTTTCTTTTTCTCATCTTCTTTCTTCAAACGTCGATAAGGAGCTACTGAGAAGAACAAAGTTAGGTAAATCAGAAGAGCCCCAAGAGTTTGATGAAGTAAGGTTATTAGTTCATACTCAACCAAAATTAACAGGTATTGGCAAGAAAAAGCCAGAATTATTTGAAATTGGGCTGGGTGGAAATAAAAAAGAAGCTTTAGAATTGGGTAAAAGTTATCTTGGCAAGGAGCTTACTATCAACGATGTTTTTAAGGAAGGCCAATTTTTAGATCTACATGGCATAACTAAAGGAAAGGGTTTTCAAGGAACTGTTAAGAGGTTTGGTGTAATAATTAGGCAACATAAATCTGAAAAAACTAAGAGGGGAATTGGAAATTTGGGTTCATGGACTCCTAAAAGGGTGCAGTATACTGTTCCTCAGCCAGGCAAGATGGGTTATCATCTTAGAACAGAATATAATAAATGGAATTTGATGATAGGGGATAATCCTGAAGATATAAACCCAAAAGGCGGATTTTTGCATTATGGGTTGGTTAAAAACAACTATTTATTACTAAAAGGCTCTGTACCAGGTCCTGCAAAAAGACTTGTCATATTAACAAATGCAAGAAGGTCTCACAAAAGCCATCCAATAGAATTGAAGTATATCAGTAAGGAAAGTAAACAATGAATATAATAAATTTAGATGGGACTAAAGGAAAGAGTTTTAATTTCCCTAGTCAGTTTAATGAAGAAATAAGGCCTGATTTAATTAAAAGGGCTGTTTTAGTTATTCAGAAGAATAAAAGACAGAGATATGGTGCCAAGCCTGATGCAGGAATGAGGGCTAGTGCAAAGGTATCAAGAAGGAGAAGAAAATATAGAGGAGCTTATGGGAGGGGTATTTCCAGGGTTCCCAGGAAAGTAGTATTAAAAAGAGGAACAAACATAATTTTTACTGCGGCATTTGCTCCAGGCACTGTTTCTGGTAGAAGAGCACATCCTCCTAAAGCTGAAAAAGAACTTGGAAGCAAGATAAACATTAAAGAAAGAAGAAAGGCAATAAGATCTGCATTAGCTGCTACAAAAGATAAAGAATTAGTTAAAAAGAGAGGTCATTTGTTTAAAGAATATCCTTTGGTTGTTGATTCTAAGATTGAATCATTAAAGAAAACAAAAGATGTTAAAGATTTATTGTTAAAATTAGGATTAGAAAAAGAACTAGAAAGAATCGAAGATAAAAAAGTCAGAAGCAAAAAAATCCGAAGCAGGGGGAGAAAATACAAAATAAAAAAAGGGCCTTTGATTGTAACTAGCAATGATTGCGATTTAATTAAGGCTGGAACCAACATACAAGGAGTTGATATTGTTAAGGTTGATTTGCTTAATACTGAATTGTTGGCTCCTGGAACTCATCCTGGAAGACTCACCATCTATAGTGAAAAAGCACTTGAAAGGATGGAAAAAGAAAAATTGTTTTTTGATAAAAAGAAAAAATGAAAGGATATCCATTAACTACTGAAAAATCTGTAAGACTAATGCAGTCGGAGAACAAATTAACATTCATCTTTGATAAAAGAATGAGTAAAGAAGAAATAAAAAAAGAGGTAGAAAAAGAATTTAAGGTTAAGGTGAAAAAAATCACTACAACCATTTTGCCTAATAATAAAAAAAAGGCTTTTTTGAAGCTTGACGAATCAACTCCTGCAATGGATGTAGCAACTCAGCTAGGGTTAATGTAAGATGGGTAAATTAATTATAACACAAAGACGGGGAAAGGGAAGCTCAACTTATAGAGCTAGCGGACACAGGAATAAAGGCAGGATCAAGAATAAAAGTTTTGGCACAAAAAAAGAAAAAGGAGTTATAAAAGATATTGTTAATAGCAGAGGACATTCTGCACCCTTACTAGAAATATCTTATGAAAAAGAAAAGGTATTAATCCCTGCTTCTTACGGATTGAAGGTCGGGGATGAAGTTTTAAGTGGTGAAAATATAGATGTGAATGTGGGAAATACATTGCCTTTAAAGAATATTCCTGAAGGAACACAGATTTATAATATTGAAGCTAAACCCGGAAAATCTGCATTTTGCAGATCTGCAGGAACTTTTGCAAAAGTAATTGCGAAATTTCCAGACAGGGTTGTTATAAATCTTCCATCAAAGAAGAAAAAAAGTTTAAATCCAGAGTGCAGGGCTACTATTGGAATTGTAGCTGGAGGGGGAAGGAAAGAAAAACCTTTTGTTAAAGCTGGAAAAAGGCATCATGCTATGAGAGCAAAAGGCAAACTTTATCCAAGAACAAGTGGAGTTGCAATGAACGCTGTTGATCATCCATTTGGATCTGGTAGGGGAAGACATATTGGTAAACCTAAAACAGCACCTAGACATGCTCCACCTGGAAGAAATGTTGGTTTAATAAAAGCAAGGAGAACTGGAAAGAAAAAGTAAAATGGCAAAAGAATTCACGCTTGGAGGAAAAACACTTGAAGAATTAAAACAAATGAGTATTAAAGATTTTGCTAAATTAATACCTGCAAGACAAAGAAGGTCTATAAGCAGAGGATTTACTGATGCGCAAAAAGTTTTGTTAGCTAAAATTAGAGCTACTAATAAAGGAACCTATAAAAAACCAATCAAAACTCATTGTAGAAATATGATTATTCTGCCTGAGATGGTTGGTTTAACCATTCATATTCATAGAGGAAAAGATTTTGTTCCAATAAATATTGTTCCTGAAATGTTGGGACATTATCTTGGAGAATTTAGTTTAACAAGAGGAAAGGTTGCACATTCTGCTCCGGGCGTAGGAGCAACTAAATCAAGTGCAGCAGTTAAGGTCAAATGAGTGAAGAACATATTGCAAAGGTTAATGGTAAGGATTTACCAATATCTACAAAGAACAGTATCGAAGTGTGTAATTTTATTAGAAATAAGACTGTTGCTGATTCAAAAAGAATCCTGCAGGGCGTTTTAGAAGAAAAAAGGGCAATTCCTGCTAAAAGGTTCAATAAAGACAGAGGCCATAAAAGAGGGAGGATTGCTGCAGGAATCTACCCGAAAAATGTTTGTAGGCAGATAATGATGTTGTTGGAATCGGCTGAAGCAAATGCTCAAAATAAAGGACTTAATGTTGACAATTTAATAATTAAATCCATCACTGTTAACAAGGCTTCTGCGCCTTGGAGATATGGAAGATTTAGGAGAAGAAAAACAAAAAGGACACACATTAGTGTTGTTGTTGAAGAAGTAGAAAAAAAGCCAAAAGAGGGGGCTAAGAAATGATAGAAAGAAAATTTGTATCTCAAAAAATAAAAGAACATATGGTCCAGGAATTTATAGCTAATGAGCTTGATAAGTCTGGACACAATAGAATAGAAATAAAAAGAACCCCTCTTGGAGAGAAAATTATCATTTATACTCCTCGCCCTGGTTTAATTGTGGGTAGAAAGGGAGAAAACATCAAGAAATTAACTGCTACTTTAAAAAATAAATTTCAAATGGAAAACCCTCAAATAGAGGTTTCTGAAATAGAAGATCCATTTTTAGATCCCAATGCTGTTGTTGATAAGATAGTCTATACTCTTGAGAGGTTTGGACCTAAGCGGTTTAAATTTGTAGGTTATCAAACTCTTCAAAGGATCATGGATGCTGGAGCACTTGGAGCTGAGATTGTAATTGGAGGAGTGGGGGTGCCTGGAGCTAGAGCAAAGAGTTGGAGATTTTCAGATGGTTACTTGAAAAAAGTTGGGAATGTTTCTCAAACACAGGTGTTAAGAGCTGAGGCTGTGGCAAACCTTAGAAGGGGGAGCATTGGAGTTAAGATTAGTATCTTGCCACCGGACTTGAAGCTACCTGACAAAATCTTAATTAAAAAAGAGGAAAAAGAAGTTGAGAAGGTGGAAGAAAAAACTCAGGAAATTGTTAAAGAAGAACCTGAAGAAAAGAAAGAGGAAAACGAAAAGAAACCTAAGGAAGAAAAATCAGAAGAAAATAATAAAAAAACCGTAAAGGAAAAAGATGGCAATAATAAAAAAAAGTGAAATGAAAAATATGGGTGAAGCTCAACTAAAGGCTAAACTCAAAGATCTCAATACAGAATTAATTAAAATAAATGCTCAAATTTCAAGTGGAACTGCACCTCAAAATCCAGGGAATGTTCGCGAAATTAAAAAAACAATTGCAAAAATATTAACAAAACTAAATGAAAAGAAAAGGGAGGGTAAAGAAAAGGAATGACTGAAATATGCCCCAAATGTGGGCTTCCAAAAGATACTCTTTGCATGTGCGAAGTTATAGCCAAAGAAGATCAAAAAATCAAGATAAAAACTGTAAAAAGAAAGTTTGGAAAGTTAATGACTGTGATTGAGGGCATAAATCAAAAGGAGATTGGTATCAAGGACCTTACAAAAAAACTTAAATCACAGCTTGCATGTGGAGGTACTGCTAAAGGAGGTATAATTGAACTCCAAGGGAATCATGCTGATAAAGTTGTTGAGGCATTAATTGGATTGGGATTTTCAAAGGAGAGCATCACAAAAACCAAATAAGATGGGGGTTTATGATTATATCGCAAAAGGTGAATTGATAGGTTTAAATTTAAAGATAATTGAATCAAAAAACCAAGATTTGGTGGGATTGCAAGGAAAGGTAATTGATGAAACAAAAAACATGCTAACAATCGAAACAAAAAAAGGAATTAAAAAAATAATAAAATCAGAAATCAAAATGAGATTGAACGTAAAAGGGAAAGAATTTGATGTTGATGGAAAAATATTAGTGAGAAGACCAGAAGATCGGATAAAAAAAGTAAGAGGATTAAAATGAACATTGGAATTAATGTAAAGCTGCCTAAGAAAAAATGTGAAGACAAAAAATGTCCCTTTCATGGAAAGATTAAACCTAGGGGAAGATCTTTTTTAGGTGAAGTTTTGAAAGTCAATCTGCATAAAACAATTGTTGTGGGATGGAAGCGAACAATTTATCTTCCAAAATATGAGAGATATGAAAAAAGAAATACAAAATTACATGTTCACAAACCAGATTGTATTGATGTTAATGTGGGTGATAAGGTTAGGATTATGGAAGTCAGGCCTATTAGCAAAATGAAGAATTTTGTTGTTATTGAGGTAATGAAATGAAAGCAAAGAATGCTAGAGTAACAAGGGGAATACCTACCGGTGCCAGAGTTAAAACATGCGATAACTCTGGAGCAAAAATAGTTAGAATATTTACAGTTTATGGAGTTGGTACTACAAAGAGAAGAAGAGCTGCGGCTGGTGTGGGGGATAAAGTTATGGGCTCTGTGATTAAAGGAAGGCCCGATATGAGAAAAAAAGTAGTACAATGCGTGATTGTCAGGCAAAAAAAAGAATACAGAAGACCTAATGGAAGGAGAATAAAATTTGAAGATAATGCCTTAGTGGTATTAAAAGATGAAAAAGGGAATCCAAAAGGTACTATGTTTAAGGGACCTATTGCTAAGGAGGCAGCTACTCGTTGGCCTGCAATATCTAAGATAGCGGGGATGATAGTATGAAAGAGTGGTCTAATGCATGGAAAAGTAGTAAGAACCCTGGGAAACAAAGAAAGTATAGATATAATGCTCCTTTGCACATTAAAAAAAGGTTCTTAACTGTCAATCTGGCTAAAGACCTTAGAACCAAATTTAAAAGGAGAAATATAGGAGTAAGAAAAAAAGATAAAGTAAAGATCCTTCGGGGGCAGTTTAAAAATAAAACTGGGATAGTGAATAAAATTAGTGTAAAAAAATGTAAGGTTTATGTGGATGGTATTGAGCAAGTGAGGAAAGACGGAACAAAATCATTTTATCCATTAACTCCCTCAAATCTTCAAATAATTGAATTGAATTTAGATGATAAAAGGAGAATTAAAATAAAGAAAGATGGTAAAGAGACACCTAAGTAGATTAAATGCGCCAAAAAATTGGCCAATAAAGAGGAAAGGAATTAAATTTATAGCTAGACCTCTGCCAGGTGCGCACCCATTAAGACAATGTATTACATTAAGTGTTGTTATGAAAGATATCTTGAATTATGCTAAAACTGCAAGGGAACTTAAGACAATATTGAATGCGGGCAAGGTTTTAGTTAATAAAAAAATAATAAAAAATCCTAGATTTAGTATGGGGATAATGGATATTCTGGAGATTCCTGAGACAAAGGAAACTTATGTGCTATTGCTAAATAAAAAAAATAAATTTTATCTCAATAAAATTAAAGATAGTGAAGATAAATTTTGTAAGATAAATGGTAAGACTATTTTAAAGAAAGGAAAACTGCAATTAAATCTTTTTGATGGAAGAAATGTATTGGTGGATAAAAAAGACGGATACAATGTAGGAGATAGTATCATCTTAGATCTTACCAAAAATAAGATTAAAAAGCATTTAAAATTGGAAAAAGGAGCATTAATCTATTTAATTGGCGGAAAACACCTTGGTATGGTTGGTGTTGTAGAGGATATTAAAAAGAAAGAAAATGAAAAGCCAAAAATTACATTCAAAACAAAAAAAGACCGATTTGAAACACTTAAGGAATATGCTTTTGTTATTAGCGGAGATATTGTGAAATGAAAGAAATAAAGATAGACAAGGTTACTTTGAACATTGGGGTTGGAGAACCTGGTGATAGGTTGGATAAAGCAATGAAATTATTGGCTAATCTCACTGGGTCTAAGCCTGTACAAACAAAGGCCAAGGATAGAATTCCTACCTGGAGCATAAGGCCTGGTTTAGCAATTGCAGCAAAAATAACCTTAAGAAAAGAAAAAGCTAAGGAGATTTTGAAAAGATTACTTGAAGCTGTTAACAATGAACTTAACAATAGGTGTTTTGATAATGAAGGAAACTTTTCATTTGGGATTAAGGAATACCTTGACATTCCTGGAACTAAATATGATGCCAGCGTTGGAATGATGGGATTGGAAGTTGCAGTTACCCTTATGAGGCCAGGATTTAGGGTTAAAAGAAGAAGGATTCGCCGATGTAAGATTCCGGCTAAGCACAGAATAAGTAAGGAGGAAACCATTGAATTCATGAAAAAAGAATTCGGTGTGATTGTAAAATGACCATAAGTGATTACAAGAAGGTTTTCAAACAATTGAAGAATAACCCTGTGAAGTTAAAGAAATTTTTAAAGCATAATAAACCAAAAGCTAGGAGGTTTGGTAAATCAACTAAGAAGTGCAAAAGGTGTGGTACAAGCAGAGGCTATATTGGGAAATATCACCTTGGATATTGTAGGCGGTGCTTTAGAGAGAATGCACGAGAGTTAGGTTTCCAAAAATACCGATAAAATGATGAATGATATATTGGCTAATGCATTATCTAATATTATTAATGCAGAACGCGTTGGAAAAGAGTTTTGCATAGTCAAGCCTACCTCAAAAGTTATTAAAAAAGTGTTGGATATTTTGCATGAAAATCATTATATTGGAGAGATAAAATATATTGAAAATAACAAAGGAGGAATTTATAAAATAAATTTGATAGGAAAAATAAACAATGTAGGAGTTGTTAAGCCAAAGTTTTCTGTTAAAAGCGGAGGTTTTGAGAAATTTGAAAAAAGATTTCTTCCTGCACAGGACTTCGGTTTATTGGTGGTTTCTACTTCTCAAGGCATTATGACTCATTATCAAGCTAAAGAAAAGAAAATTGGAGGAAAATTGCTAGCCTTTTGTTATTAAAATGAAGAAAGATATCAAGGTAGAAATAGAAATTCCAGAAAATGTGGAAGTTGAACTAGCTGGAAAAAAATTAAGAGTTAAGGCAGGCAATAATGAAGTAGAAAGAAGTTTTTTGGATCCTTGCATTGAGATTAAAAAAGAGGGCAATAAAATAGTTTTATTTTCAAAAAAAGGCACTAAAAGAGAAAAGGCAATGGTTGGGACATTCAAGGCACACATAGCCAACATAATGAAGGGTGTCAGTGAAGGATTTGAATATAGGTTAAAGATTTGTTCTAGCCATTTTCCGATGTCAGTTAATGTGGAGGATAATCATGTATTAATAAAAAATTTCTTGGGAGAAAAAATTCCAAGAAAAGCTAAAATCTTGAAGGGTGTGGATATTAAAATAGATGGAGAAGAGATTGTTGTGAAAGGGGATGATATTGAAAAAGTTGGACAAACTGCTGCAAATATAGAACAAGCATGCAGGATTAATAAAAGAGACAGAAGAGTTTTCCAAGATGGATGTTATATTACAAAAAAAGCTAGAGGAGATTTAGCATGAAAGAATTATTAAATGTCAGGAAGGAATTAAAAAAGAAGAAACCAACCTTTCTTAGACAGGATGCTCATAAAGTAAAAAGACTAAAGAAAAATTGGCGGAGGCCTAAAGGAAGACACTCAAAGATGAGGTTAAGATTCGGGGGGTATAGGAAATTGCCGGCAGTGGGTTATTCTTCTCCTAAAAAAGTAAGAGGATTAACCAGAGAAGGATTTAAGGAAATTATTGTCAACAATATCAAAGATTTAGACAGGATAAATGAGAACTCTGTCGCTGTTATCGGGAGTACTGTTGGATTGAAGAAAAGGTTGGAGATATTAAAAAAAATAAAAGAACTGAAACTTAAATGTAATTTTAAAGATATTGATGGTTTTATTAAAAAGGCTATGGAAAACATTGAGAAGAAAAAAGCCCTAGCAAAGAAAAAAATTGAACTTAAAGAAAAAGCAAAGAAAGAAGCATTGAAAAAAGTAGAACAAAAGAAAGAGAAAAAACCCACTGAAAAAGAGATAAAAGAAGAGAAAAAGAAAGTACTAGAGAAAAGAAGAAAAGGAAGAGAGGGTGAGCTTACATGAAAGGGTTAGCTAATAAAAAAAGACTGGCCGCCCAATTATTGAAGGTGGGGGAAAATCGAGTCTGGTTAGATAGATCCCGATTAGATGAAATAAAAGAAGCTATTACCAAGGTTGATGTTAAAGGTTTAATCAAAGATAGAGCAATTCAGGCTAGACCTGTCAGTGGACAGTCTGGTCATAGGAGAAGAAAAAAGATAGTCCAAAAAAGAAAGGGAAGACTTAGAGGACCTGGATCAAGAAAAGGGAAAAGAACCGCCAGGTTATCAAAAAAAGAAGCATGGATGATTAAAATCAGAAAGCAGAGGGCAACCTTAAAAGATTTGAAAGATAAAAAATTAATATCCACTAAGGATTATCGTATGGCTTATAAAAAAGCAAAAGGAGGTTTTTTTAGGAGCAAAAGACATGTCTTGTTGTTTTTAGAGGAACAAGGATTATTGAAGAAAAATGAAAGGGTTCAAGAGAAAAAAACAGGGAAAAACTGATTATAAACAAAGATTAAGATTAATCAGTTCAGGGAAAATAAGACTAGTAATTAGAAAAACGAATAAGAATGTGATCGTTCAGTTTATTGAATACGCTCCTAAAGGAGATCTTATCAAGGTTTCAAGTCACACCAATGAACTAAAAAAATATGGATGGAATGGTTCAAGAAGGAATAGCTATTGCGCATATCTTGCAGGATTATTAGCAGGATTAAAGGCTATTAAAAAAGATATACCCTCGGCCATTTTAGACATTGGGCTTAATAAATCTATTAAAGGGAGCATCTTATATGCTGCACTTAAAGGAGTATTAGACTCTGGTGTAAATGTTCCACATTCAAAAGATATCTTACCAAAAGAGGAAAGAATTAAAGGACAACAAGTTGCAGAATATGCTAAAAAAATTGGAGAAGAAAAAAATAAAAGATTTTCAGGGTACTTAAAGAATAAAGTTAATCCAGAAGAAATACCTAAACTTTTTGAAGTTGTTAAGAAGAAAATATTAGAAAAATGGAAATAAAAAAGGAAAATACTGGGGAAAAAGGGAAAAAGAATCCTTCATTTGATAAAGAAAGCTGGAAGCCTAAAACAAAATTGGGTAAAATGATTAAGGCTGGAAAAGTAAAAACCATGGATGAAGTTTTAGAAAAGGGTTATAAGATTTTAGAGCCTGAAATAGTTGATTGTCTTTTACCTAATTTAGAGTCTGATTTACTCTCATTTGGACAGTCTAAAGGTAAGTTTGGAGGAGGCAAAAAAAGTATTTGGAGACAAACTCAGAAAAAAACAAAAGAAGGCAATAAACCAAGATTCTCAGCTTTAGCTATTGTTGGTACCAAAGATGGTTACATTGGTGTTGGCAGAGGCAAAGCAAAAGAAACAGTACCTGCCAGAGAAAAGGCAGTTAGAAGAGCTAAACTAAATATAATCAAGATTAAAAAAGGGTGTGGTTCTTGGGAGGGTGATCCAAGCGGAGATAATTCAATTCCTTTTAAGGTTAGAGGAAAATGCGGAAGTGTTATTATTGAATTAATTCCTGCTCCAGTGGGAAGTGACTTAAAGGTAGAAGAAGAATGTAAAAAACTGCTAAGCTTAGCAGGAATAAGAGATCTTTATTCCAGGACATATGGTAAGACTAAAACTAAAATAAACTTAATTTATGCTTGTTTTAATGCATTAAAACAACTAACTAAAATGAAGGTTAATGAAGGACTAAAGAAAAAGTGAAAAGAATAGCAATAATCAGGATTAGAGGAAGAGTAAAGGTAAAGAAAGAAATAGAAGATACTATGAGATTATTAAGGTTATTCAATAAACACTCTTGCGTTGTGGTGAGCAGTACTGAAAGTGTTGTTGGTATGATTAAAAAGATTAAAGATTATGTAACTTGGGGCGAAATTAATGAAGAAACTTTCAAAAATTTATTAGAGAAAAGAGGAAAACTGGCTGGAAAACAGAAGTTTAGTGAAGCATATTTAAAAGAAAAAACAAAACTTAATTTAAATGATTTCGTTAAAGAGTTTTTTGAATTTAAAAAAGAACTTAAAGACATTCCGGGTTTAAAACTCTTCTTTAAATTATGTTCTCCCCGAAAGGGATTTGAAAAAAAAGGTATTAAGGTTCCTTTTTCTCTAGGAGGGGTTTTGGGCTATAGAAAAGAAAAGATAAATGATCTTATTATGAGGATGCTGTAAGATGATTAGCAGAAGAAAAAAGAAAGTAAAGAGAAGAGGACATAAAACTCATGGTTGGGGTAGTAAGAAAAAGAGAAGGGGGGCAGGAAATCGTGGAGGAAGAGGAATGGCTGGATCTGGAAAGAGAGCAGATCAGAAAAAGCCCAGCATAATAAAAAAGTATGGCAATAAATACTTTGGAAAAAGAGGGTTTAAAAGACCTCAAAATCAAATTAAGAAAATAAAAACAATTAATGTTCATGAGCTAAATCAGTTTAAGGACAAGGTAGATTTAATAGAGTTAGGTTATAATAAGTTATTAGGCAAGGGAAAAATAGAAAAAGCCATTGAGGTTAAAGTTGCTTTTGCTTCAAAAAAAGCTGTAGAAAAAGTAGAAAAAGTTGGAGGAAAAGTAATAAACGAGTAAAATGGGATTTTTTAAGAATCTCTTAATGAATTTGCCTGAGGTAAGGGGTCCTGCTCAGAAAAAACTTTCTTTTAAGGAAAAGCTAAGATGGACCCTGCTTATGCTAGTTGCTTTTTTTGTATTATCTGTTATCCCTCTTTTTGGACTGGGTGATAACCAATTAGCACAGTTTGAACAATTATCTATCATTCTTGGAGCAAACTTTGGTTCCATTATGTCCTTAGGGATAGGACCAATTGTTACTGCATCTATTGTATTACAATTATTAAAAGGGTCTGGATTACTGAAGTTGGATACAACTACTCATGAAGGAAGGACTTTTTTTCAAGGTATTCAAAAAGTATTGGCTGTATTTTTTATTGTATTTGAAGCAATTATTTATGTTTTAATGGGCGGTTTGGCGCCATCTGCTACTTTGATGCCGGCGGCACATTCTTTTGCTCAATTTTTATTGATAATCCAATTATGTTTTGGTGGGTTTTTAGTATTATTCATGGATGAAGTAATACAGAAATGGGGATTTGGTTCTGGTATTAGTTTATTCATTGCAGCCGGAGTATCTAGCCAACTGGTTGTAAGAGCATTTTCACCCTTAACAGTTAATGGTTTGTGGGCTTTTGGCACATCCCAGGCACCTGTTGGACAAATTTGGGTGTTCTTTGGATCATTACTCTCAAGAAATCCTGTCGGGGCTTCTTTGGCACTTAGTGCAATATTGGCAACCATTGTAGTTTTTATGTTTTCCATATATGGTCAAGCAATGAAGGTAGAGATACCACTAAGCTTTGGAAGGATAAGGGGGCATGGTATCAGATGGCCTTTGAATTTTATTTATACAAGCAATATTCCAGTAATTTTGGTTGCTGCTTTGTTAGCGAATATACAGTTATGGGCGAAGTTATTAGAAAGATGGGGCCATCCTATTTTAGGAACTTTTGTTGGAAACCAGCCAGTGAGCGGGTTTGTTTCGTGGATCTTTGCCCCGAGTATCATAGGTGATATTATTAAAGGAACTTTTACTCCTTCAGTATTAGTTCATGCTTTAGTATACTGTCTATTCATGATTGGAGGAGCAGTACTATTTTCTATTTTTTGGATGCAAACTGCTGGAATGGACGCAAGAAGTCAGGCTCAGCAAATAATGAGTTCTGGATTACAGATTCCAGGTTTTAGAAGAGACCCAAGAGTCATAGAGCAAATTTTAAAAAGGTATATCTTTCCTTTAACTGTGATGGGCGGAGCGACTGTTGGTTTTTTAGCAGCATCTGCTGACTTATTGGGGGCACTAAGCAGAGGGACAGGGATATTATTGACTGTTATGATTGTGTATAGGCTATATGAAGAAATTGCGCAACAACACATGGTGGATATGAATCCTATGTTTAGGAAAATGATGGGTAAATAAAATGTTTAATGATTTTTTTAATGCAATTTTTGGAAGATTAATCGAGTACAATCCCTTATATGGGCTGTTAGTAATTTCATTTATTATTACTTTGATTGTTACTTTAGTATATAAGTTTGCAACAGATCAAAAAGAGCTTAAAAGAATTAAAGAAGAAACTAAAGGGATAAGGGAACAGATGAAGATTCATAAAGATAACCCGCAAAAGGTTTCTGAATTACAAAAAAAATCTTTGGAAATCAGCATGGGCAGTTTTAAACACCAGTTTAAACCAATGATTATAACTATTATCCCTGTTCTTATAATCTTCGGATGGTTAAAAGAGACTTACGCTAACTACAGTAACCTTAATTTTTTGGGTTTTATAGATACATGGATTTGGGCATATATCGTAAGTGCATTGATATTTAGTATTATATTAAGGAAGATATTTAAGGTTCATTAAAATGAAAAAAAGAAAAGTTTATGTTAGAACAATAAGCAAAACAAGAAGTATGCTAAAAACCAGAAAACCAAGTGGAGCTAAGTGTGCGGGATGCGGGGTTAAACTTAAAGGAGTTCCAAGAATGACCAAATCTAAAATGAGAAATATGGCTAAAACTGTCAAAAGACCCTCAAGACCATATGGAGGAGTTCTATGCCCCAAATGTTTAAAAATAAAAATAAGAAAGGAGTCTAGAAAAAATGTTTGAGGTTGGAAGATTATGCTTAAAACTGTCTGGGAGAGATGCTAACCAATATTGTGTAGTAGTTGACAAGATTGACAAGAACCATGTGTTAATCGATGGCAATACTAGGAGGAGAAAGTGTAATGTTAAACATCTAGAGCCTTTAGATCAGGTTTTCAAAATAAGTAAAGGTGCCAAAACTGAAGAAATCCATAAATTGTTTGTTGCATCTAAGATTAAGGTAACTAAAAAAGAAATTAAAAAAGAAAAAAAATCTAAAGAAAAACCAGTAAAGCAGAGAAAGGGGAAAGGGGGAGAGTTGGATACTAAAAAAGATGGCGGAAAAAAACCAGAAAAAAGTACTTGAATTTTATTCTTTAAATCAAAAGATTAAACAAATACAGGAGCAGTTGGAGCTTTTGAATCATCAAATCACAGAGCTGTTTGTTTTAGAAGAGAGTATCAAAGATGTTGAGAAAGGTAAGAAAGAAGTTTTTATGCCTCTTGGTGGAGGAGTTTTTATAAATGCAGAAATAAAAGATACTGAAAAACTCCTAGTAAATGTTGGCGGGGGTGTTTTTGTTAAAAAGGGACTAAAAGAATCCAATGTGTTAGTCAGAGAACAACAAGAGGAGATAAGGCAAGCAATGGAGAGGTTGGATGTTGAACTCAAGAGCGGCATTAAGGAGCTTAAGCTCTTGCAAAAAGAAATATCTAAAGAAGAACAATAATAATTATATAATCATTCTTTAATTCCTTAGGTTGATGTTGGATTATTATTCTAGGCCAGATATTCAGGAAGAGATTTTTATAGCTTCTAGACACAGGGAAATTGGGGTGATGTATAAAGACAGGGGTTTTGGTAAAAGGCCAGATATCTTACAATTTAAAAGTGATGTAGGAGAGTTCGCTAAACAAGGGGCAAGTTCTTTTCATATTTCATTGGAAAGGTGGAAAAATCCTTTAGAGTTAAAGTCTGGTATGTCTAAAAAAGAGTTAGATGGCTTAAGAGAGGGGTGGGATTTTATAGCTGACATAGATTGTAAATATTTTGAATTTTCAAAGATTGCTGCTTTTCTTTTAATTGAAGCTCTAAGATTTCACGAAATTGAGAATATAAGCTTAAAGTTTTCTGGGAATCGCTCTTTTCATGTTGGTGTTGCATTTGAAACCTTTCCTAAAGTGGTAAATAATATACAAATAAAGGATATTTTTCCACAAGGAGTTAGAATTATTGCTGATTACTTAAAATCAATGATCAAAAATGAATTAAGGGAAAGAATATTAAAAATAAGTCCTGAAATGGGAGAAAATTTCGATCCTTTTTCAATCGTTGATATTGATTCTGTGGCTATTTCAAGCAGGCATATGATTCGAGCACCTTATTCACTAAATGAAAAATCTGGATTGGTTAGTTTGCCCATAAAGATTGAGGAGTTAAAAAATTTTGAACTTAAACAGGCAAGAGTAGAAAATGTTAAAACCAAAGTCAGGTTTCTTGATAAAGGTGAACCAAATGAGGCTTCTAACCTACTTGTACAAGCTTTTGATTGGAATATGAAAGCTAAAAGGAATGAGCCAGAAGTAATTGTTAAAAAAAGAGAATACGAAATTCCTAGCGTAGCGATTAAAGAAGAATTTTTTCCTCCATGTATAAAACAAATATTAAATGGAATAGAAAAAGATGGAAGAAAACGGGCAGTATTTATTTTAATTAATTTTTTAGGACAAATGGGATGGGATTATAATGCTATAAAAAAGATTTTGTTAGAATGGAACAAGAAGAACTATGAAGAATTAAAAGAAGGGTATATTTTAAGTCAACTAAGCTGGCATAAAAGACAGGGTAAAAAAATTTTGCCGCCTAATTGTGACAATAAGTCATACTACTTTGATATAGGTGTGAAGTGCGATGACCCCTTATGTAAAAAAGTGAAGAATCCTGTTAATTATGCCATGAGAAAGGTGAGCTTTAAAAAAAATATTAGGAAGAGATAGCCATCCTATCCAATTGCTGGAAGAGTTGCTCTTCCTCTTTTGTGAGCTTTTTGAACTTATTCGTTTTTTTGTATCTTATTTCTGAAGCTTTTTTGATCCATTCATAATTTGGTTGTTCTTTTATTCTTATTTTGGGGAAGGCTTCTATTATTTGTTCTTTTTGGGTTTTGTATTTCATTTGTTCAAGTTTATTCATCTTTTCTTCTAATTCTATCTCCTGTTTATCTAATTCTGTTGTTTTTTGCGATATTTTTGGAGTTATTTCTGGTATGTTCAGGTGAAGTTTAACTTTTGGTTTTTCTATTTCTTTCAATGCTTCTTGCATTTGCTGTTGTCTCCTGAGGTTTTCAAGGTTAACCATCTTGGACACTAGGCTAAGTTCCTGTTTTTCAAGAAGTTTATTTTGCAGAGTTTTGATTTGTTTAGGCGGAGTTATTTTAAGCTCATCTAAAGATACCAATCTATCTGAAATAGGTGTACCCCTCAGTTTAGCAACCCTTATCATTTCCTGTAAAGATTTTTTGATTATTGGTGCTTGTTCTGATAATTTGTGTGCCCCATGTTCTTGGATTTGCTGTATGCTTGTTAGTAATGAACTTAAAGGATTAGTTAGGCGCGGAGTTTTTTTGATTTGTGGCAACATTACTCTTTCTGGTTTTAGGAGCTTGGGTTGAAATCTTTTTTGAATTTTATCTAAGAAGGCAAGTTCGGTTTTATGTAGTTGGTATATTCCCTCTCTTTGTTTTATATTTATTTCCTGAAGCATGTCTTGGATTTTGTGAATTATTTTTATTTCACCTTTTTTGAGTCTATAAAAGTAAAGTTCTATTGAATCTTTTAGATTTTCTAAATTCTGATTAATTTTTTCAAGAGCTTTATATTCTTTTACAGTGGGGTACTGTAATTCTTCAATCTTTATCTGTTCTAGGTCTTTCTTTTTTTGTATTTCTATATTGAATTTAAGATGTTTTCTTTTTTCATAATTTTTTTGTAATTGGTTTAGTTGATTTTTAATTGAGAATAGTTGCTGTTTAACCTTTGTTTTTTCTGCAGTGAGGGTTCCTTTTATTCCTTCTTTGAGTTTTTCTTCTTTTTCTATTGTTTTATGTTTTTTCTCTTTTAATTTTGTTATTTGGTTTTTTATTTTATTTGCTAGTTGTTTTTCTTTTTCATGAAGGTTATGGGCCCATTTATGCTCTATTTGGGCTAACTGGGGCAATGTAGTTTTGTAAATGTCTTTGATCCAGTTATGTTTGTATTTAGAAAATAAAGATAGAGAAGATTTTATAGTTGAAAGATAGTGTTTTTCCTCTTTTGTAACTATCCCACCTTTTTCGGTTACTTGATTCAGTTGTTGGGTCAATAGATCCAGTTTTCTCGATTCCTCATTAAGTCGTTCTTGCTCTATTCTATTATAAAGATTTACCAAAGAGATTCCATACTCTTTTTCTTGCTCTATTGGTAATTTATAATATAGCATCAATGCTTGAGAGTAAAGTTTCTTTGCTTCTGGAATTTGATGTATGTTTCTTGTTGCTTTTTTAAGTATTTTATTGATCTTTCTTTTTTGGAAACATAGCGTAAACGGATTCAAAAACCGCAGTATTTCTGGTTTTTCTTCTTCTAGCCTTATCTTGAATCTTTTTATCTCTCTTTTTGATACCTTAGGAGCTTTTTTAAGTGGTTTGAGCCTTTCTTTTACTAATTGGATGAACTCTTTGAAACTTTTTTGCCTGCCTATTAATATTTGCTTTAATGTTTCTATTCTGCGTTGGGGTTTTTTAACAGGAATACGTTTTTTTAATTCTGTAATCTCTATAAACTGGTCAGAAATTTCTTTTATGTTTTGTTTTGTGTATGTCTTTCCACTATATTTATATTCTAAGATTTTTTCTATAATCTCTTTTAATTGTGGTTTCTTTTTTTCTAGTTTTGCTACTAATTCTTCATGCGTTAATTCATGTTTTATTTCTAAAATATTGTAAGCATATTCTTTTATTAATCCTGACAGTTGTTTAAGCGCTGTTTCTTCAGAAAGAGAACGAAGTTTTTTTGCAAATATTAATGCTTCTTTGTGATAGTCTGTTTCTGGTAGTTCTTGTATTTCTTTTTTTAGTCTTTTCTTTTTGACGTTAATCTTGGGAATTTTAAATTTTGGTAAGTGGTCTTTGATAAAAATTACTAAAAATACAAGGAGGGAAAGCAAAATTAAAACTAAAGGTGCAAGAAAAAATGGGGAATACGATCTTGAGCCTATAGTTATTTCTTGCGCATATGCAAAAGGCATAGTTAAAAGAAATATTGCGACCTCTTTTTTCATGTTAATTGTGTGTAATCTTTAATATAAAAATGTTATCATATTACTTTTAATGCTCTTTTGAGGTATCGCTTAGCAAGTTCTGTTTCATGTTCTGATAAAGCTCCCTCTTTTAGTTTGTTAAACAAGAAGAGGATCTCCTGTTTGAGGTTGCCCTCGATTCCCTCCTTGTGTAATTTGTTGTTTAATTCTGATAGGGAAGAATTAGCAGTAATGCCCAGTTTTTGGAAAAAAGTTTCAATTAAATAGAAAATATGCGCGGATGCGGTTGCTTTAGGCATTTTTTTAATTTTTGTTAGGCCACTTTTTATTGTTTTTTCATGTTTTGTTTTTTTGAACTTTAATCCCTCAGTTGCTTTTTTGATTGAGAATGCAATAATAATCAGTATTAGTATGACAAGGGTGATCATAATTGGTTTTTTTACATTGAATTTTAATGCACTTTCATCCACTGCTCCTTGTTTGTTTAATAGTTGGATGGAGTATGTGGGAACATCATCTTTAATGGAAACATTAATTTCTACTTCGTCATTGATTACAACAAATAAATGATCTTCCAAAATTCTTGAATAAATTTTTTCTATTGGTTTTTCTTCTATCTCTCTTAGTAAGGGCAAAAGGTTGATGGTTTCATTAAACATTTCCCTAGTTTTTGCAGAAGAAATTATTTTTGGATAATCCTGGATTAATTTTGTTATATTTACTACTTGTGATGCTTCATATAGCTCTTCTTTTTCAATTAATACTGATTCATTAACTGCAAATATAACTGTTTCTGATCCAGTAAATGAATTTAAAGGAGTAATTGTAGCGGTTCCATCTTTTACTGTAACTTGAACATTTTCTGTATAATTTATGAAATAATCGGCCTGTTTTGGAAGATGTTTATAAAGATTTATTACAACTTCGTTTGGAGAATGCAATCTTATTATTAATTTGTCTTCCAAGGCTAAGGAAAATGGAATTAATAATATAATGATTGAGATAATCCGTAAGATTTGCGGAATTTTTTTGTCTTTTTGTTTGGACATTTATATCACTTTACTCTTTTTTAAGTTTCTCTTTTATTAAATTGATCAATTTTTTTATTTTTTATTTCAAATGAAATTGTTTTCTTCCTATCCAAGTTTCTTCTCTATTGTTCTCATTAATTTTTTAATTATCTTTTTAATATCTCCTAGCTTTCTTTTAATATAATCTTTTTCTACAAAGAAACCATCATAAGCTATTTTATTTCTCACGTTTCTTAAATCATCAATGAGAAATGTTTCATAACCATCAAATTCTGCATAATTATTTTTGAGGTAGCCTATTAGTTTCTTATGGGCACCTTCTCCATATGTTTTATAGCCGTCCAGCAAAAGGATCACACTTAATAGTTCCCTTATAATCTCATAGTATTCTTTAGTAACATTTGATGGAAATTTATTTATATCTATGCTTTTAACTAATTCTAGGGTAGTTTCCACCATTTTTAAGATAGATCTTGCTTTTTCTTTATCTGGTGTGACTTTAATTAAATTTTCTTCCATTTTAAAAAACCTTTAGGTACCCTTTTAGTATTATGCCATTAATTACATTATTTTTTAATTCTTTACTTAACTTCTTAAAATCTTCACTAAAAAAAAGATTTATTCTCCTATTTAATTTTTTTTCATATTGATTTAAATCTAATTTTTTTTCCTTGCATAATAAAAATAAATCCATATCGCTGTCCTTCAGATCCTCTCCTTTTGAAGCTGAACCAAAGAGAATAATGGTGTCGGGCATACAGCTGTCTAATAAATAATTCAATAAACCAGATTCCTCTATCCTTATGATATTATCTATTTTTTTAAGAAATATAAAATTCTCGTTATCTTTATTTGCATAGTAAATAGGATAACCATGTATCCTGTGTTTTTCTTTAACGATTAATCTTTCTTTTTCAAGCTCACCTAAATATCTCTTAACAGATGCTGGTGCAAGACTTATTTTTCTGCTTATCTCTCTAAGCTGAAAGCCTATGCCTTTAGGTAGCGGATCCTCAAAAAATATTTCCAAAATCCTATGCCTGTTATCTTTTTGTAACATATGTAATAATATTATTACAACTGTTATTTAAATATTGCTATCTTGAGGCATATATGTTTCACTAGTTATAACTTTGTTTTTAACTATAAATGTGTAACTTTATGTTTTATAAATTAAATTTACTTAAATATCATGTTTATTTACTTATTTAGAGGATGGTTTTACTTATATTATAAGTATTATTACTGATATTCTTTTATTTTATATATTATGTATATTTTATATTAATAGAAATATTTATATAGAAGTTAGTATACTAAATATATTGGTGAATTTGTGAATTTAACTGGATGAAATAACTACAATAAGAGTTAGTAAAAAAACTAAGTTTCGTTTAATGAAGCATGGTAAAATGATCGAAACAATGGATGATCTCATAAATAGAGTTCTTGATGCTTTTGAAAGAGAGGAGGAGAATGAAAAGTAAAAAGATTATTCTTATTTTAATTATTTTAGTGATTATTTTGGGTATTGGTTATATGATAATTAGTTTTAATGATTGGGAAAAAGAGGATATGGTTAAAGGAGACATAGTAAAAAATAACCTTGGAGAGGGTGGAGGGTATAGAATCCAAATCTTAGAAAAGGGGGCTGGTTGATGAAAGGAGGGATAGCAGTAATCATATTTATTGTACTTATTGGGTTAGTTGGTGCTATCGATGATTTGTTGGCTTTACAAGGAAAGGTTGATCAAAGCGGAACATTGGTTGAATCAGGAGATATTGTAGTAGAGATATGGGATGATGCGACTGCTGGAAATTTAATTTATAATTCTACTTCGGATTTTAATGGCGCAATCCAGGGAGGCTTTTTTGATATTGTACTTGGTAGCGGAAGCAATAGCTTAACTTTGAATTTAAGTCAGACTTACTATATGGATATAGCTATTGAAGGACAAGACATTGATTGGGGAGGTGATGAAAGGAGGCAGTTTCAGGCTACTGTCGGAAGGCCTTACTTTGAAGAAGAGGTTGTTTTGAATGATACACTATATACTAAAGATGGAAATGTTGGAATCAACGATGCAAATCCGGGCCATACTTTAAGTGTTGAGGGAAATTTAAGTTTGGATTCTTCTGTATATGCAAGTTGTACTGCACTGGAGACCGATTCTGCTGGAGGGATAGTCTGTGGAACTGATGATGCTGGAACTTCATCCACCTCATTTTGGGCAGGAAGTGCTGTAAATGAAATTTATAATGATACTACTGCTGGAGTTGGTATTGGAACTAATAATCCAAGTTATAAATTAGAGGTAAATTCTGTAGATAGTGCATTAAATGTAAGTGGGATGTTGTATGTTAATTCAAGTAGTGTTGGTATTGGGACTGACGTTCCTGGCAACCCTATATCTATAAGCGGAGTTATTGGGATTACAGACAACATTCTTTTTGATAATGGTGTTGATTTCTTTTGGAAAAATTCTTCTGGGACTTCATGGAGCATAATAACATTGCACACAAATAACAATCTTTATTTAACATCGCCCGCAGATGCAGATATGATATTTAGAGTTGGTGGATATACTGAAAGAATGAGAATAGACAGTTCAGGAAATGTAGGTATAGGAACAACAAGTCCAAATAAAACTCTTACAATATTAGGTAATTTGAGTTTGGCTGGTCCTGAGTATATTAGCTGTACTTCTTTGGAGACTGATGCTGAGGGAGGAATTAGGTGTGGGACTGATGACACTGGCTCTGGGGGAATAACTAATTGGGACAGCAATATTGCTTTCTTGAATGAAAGTCAAACTTTTGCTGAGAATAATACCTTTGATGAGAATGTTGTTATTAATACGAGACTAGGAGTTGGAATCGATAACCCCGATGTTACCATGCATGTAAATTCTTCAGCAATTGGGGGAATCAAGATCTCGGGAAATTTTCCTCTTTTACAACTACACGACTTCGCTACTGAGAATAAAATGAATATTGAACTTGGAAGAATTGATGCAGGAATGACTATATATGATAATGGTTTTGGTGGTGTTGTCTTCTATATTGAAAATACTACAGGAAATGTTGGAATTGGAACTACTACTGTAAATAAAACATTAACAATATTGGGTAATTTAAGTTTGGCTGGTCCTGAGTATATTAGCTGTACTTCTTTGGAGACTGATGCTGAAGGAGGGATTAGGTGTGGGGCTGATGCTGGAGAGGGAGGAGGAGTATTTCTTGGATGGGACTCTAATCTGGTGTGGCATAATCAAAGCTTAAATTCAACAATAGCATTGTGGATTGAAAATGATACAACATTAACAGACGCGCAAGTAGATGATTTTGCTTTCAATGATAATTCTTCATTGGATACAAGGTATGTAAGCAGGAGCGATTGGACTACAATAGATAACTATCCTTCTGCTTGTGCTGGAGGACAGTATGTAAGCGGGATAGGGGATACCTTAACTTGTTCAACACCTTCAGGAGGTACAACCTATTGGACAGGAAGTGGAAATTTAATTTATAATGATACTACTGCTGGAGTTGGAATTGGTACTAATAATCCAAGTTATAAATTAGAAGTAAATGATGCTTCAACAAGCTCTGTTAATCTTTCTGGAGCTTTATATGTTGATGGAAGCGAAAGGCTTATTGGTATTGGAACTGATAGTCCGTTTAAGGCACTAACGGTTTTGGGAAAGGCGGCTATTGGAGATTCAATTAATAGCTCAAGAGCTTCAAGAGCCTTTAATGTTATTGATACTAATGCCGTAGTTAAAATTATGAGGATTAGTGATGATTCTATACTAGCAGCTCCTGCTTTTGAATTAATACATGAGAACGCTGATGGAGCAAGAGATGTCTATTGGGATTTCTTTGCTAGTGTTGATGGTATAAGTATGAGAGATAGACTGGCGGGAGAGCAAAGATCTCTCTTTATAGAGGCAGCCACACCAACCAATACCCTTTATTTATCAAGTGGTGGTAATGTAGGTATAAGAACAGCAAGTCCAAATAAAACTCTTACAATATTAGGTAATTTGAGTTTGGCTGGTCCTGAGTATATTAGCTGTACTTCTTTGGAGACTGATGCTGAGGGAGGAATTAGGTGTGGAACAGATGCTACTGGGACTTCATCCCCTTCATTTTGGGCAGGAAGTGCTGTAAATGAAATTTACAATGATACTACTGTTGGAGTTGGAATTGGTACTAATAATCCAAGTTATAAATTAGAAGTAAATTCTGTAGATAATGCTATGAATGTAAGTGGGATGTTGTATGTTAATTCAAGTAGTGTTGGTATTGGTGTTATCAACCCAAGATATGAATTAGATTTGGATACAGGCACTATAAGGGCACATAGAGTTGTAGGTTCAAGTGGATTAAACTTAACTACAACAGGAAATGTGCCTGTTGTTATTTATACATCTGACACAGAAAGAATGAGAATTGATTCTTCTGGAAATGTAGGTATAGGAACTAATAATCCAGATTTTAAGTTAGATGTTATAGGAACAATAAAAGCTAATGATAGCATTAAAATAGGCACATGGTGGAAAGAGTAATACTGGGGTGATGATTGGCTCAAACAATGATTTTTCTGGATGGGGAAATCAGATAGATGGAATGGATACAGATAATTCTGGTAGTTATTCTAGTTTATATTTAAATTACAGGGGTGGAAAGAAAATCATTTTAACAAATTCGAGTGATGGTAATGTAGGTATAGGAACAACAAATCCTAGTTATAAATTAGAAGTAAATTCTGTAGATAGTGCATTAAATGTAAGTGGAAATTTGTATGTTAATTCTAGTAATGTTGGTATAGGGTTTGACAATCCACAACATACCCTTCATATTGAAAACTCATCTGGAGATCTTGTAAGTGCAGTAAAGGTTACTGATGGAAGAAATAGTGTCTTTTTACAAGCAAGCAGAAGCGTGGGGGATGGGGGGGTTATAGGCACAAGATTGGTCTTGGATGATAATGGGGCGAGCGGTAAAAGATGGGATATTACTACAGGAATTAAAGAGGGGGGTTTAGTATTTAGGAATAATGATGATGGAATTAACGCTTTGACATTAAATTCTTCTGGAGATGTAGGTATAGGAACAACAAGTCCAGATAGAAATTTAGAAGTATCAGGAACGGGAGCACAACAAATTGAAGTAGAATCTACATCAACCGACGCTGATTTAATTATTGATGCCAATACTGATTCAGATGCAAGAATTATTTTACAAGAAGCAGGAGTAAATTTAGGTTGGATAAGATTAGATGGAGATGATGGTAATAAAATAAAATTTCAGTATAGCACAAGTGCTACTGATGCAATGACTATCGACCAAACTGGAAAAATAGGTATAGGAACTGCTTTTCCTGGTGCTAAATTACATGTTTCTGAAACAAATAATTCTGCCTTTGATGCTGCAGTTGCTATTACTAGAACCGCCAGCGGAGGAGACTCTCTTGCATTCCTCAATATAGGTAGTAATTGGTACTTTGGAAGAGATAGTGCGGGAAACGCTTTTCAGGCTAGATACGCTAATTGGGACTTGACCGAAGACAGGTGGGAATCTACTTATACTGGTAGTATTGTGGGGCCTGTTTTTACCCAATATGAGTACAATGGAGACATAAACTTTAAATCAATGGCTCCTCAATCCTTGACAGAAGGGGATGCTTTAAGTTTCGTAAATGTTATGACTTTGAAAGGGGGAGGAAATGTGGGTATAGTGACAACAAATCCACAGGCAAGATTAGAGGTTGATGATAATAATTATTGGTATAGTACAAAATATCCTGCGGTTGGTATTAAAAGCATAAGGCCTGCACTTGCTTTTTATGATGATAATTCAGAAGGTAAAAATGTAACAGTCCTTTATCAAGACCAGCAAACTTTCAAGATAGCTAAAACTGCATTTACTACTAATGATTGGGGTTATGATGAGAAAATAGATGCATTAAAAATAGATTCAGACGCGAGCATAACATTTCCATATGTTTATTCTGATATTGTTGGTGGAACGAATAGAGATTTATATATAGACAATACAGGTTTGATAGGTTATGTTAGTTCTAGTATAAGATATAAAGAAAACATAAAAGATATTGGAAATGGTTCAGAAAAGCTTTATGATTTAAGACCCGTTTCCTTTAATTATAAAGGAGATAATTCCTCTAGCCTTCAATATGGTTTAATTGCTGAAGAAGTTGAAGAGGTTATGCCTGAGATAGTAAGCTATGATGAAGAAGGTAATCCAGAAACAGTAAGCTACAGTAAGCTAATAAGCCCAATGCTTAATGAGATCCAACAACTTAAGGAAGAGAATGAAGAATTAAAAAAGAGGATTGAAGTTTTAGAAAAAAAGATTTAGTATGATACTTACATAACAAGTAAAAACATAAGCTTTATATACTATTTTACTTACTTTATGAGTAGAAAACCATTATAAGTAAAATTACTTATATAGTGAGTATTAATGGATAAATTAAATAAAAAAGAGGGAATTAGTTCTGATAAAGACTTTGAAAAATTAAAAAAAATATTAAGCTCCTTAGAAATAAAGTATAAGAAAACTAAAAAAGAAATTCTCAATTTGATTGAAGAAATGGAAACAATGCCTGTTTCAATCTTTAATAACACTAAGCTTTCCATACCAGAATCAATTGTTAAGTATTTTGTTGAAGAAAAAAATTACAAATATAGTAAGATTTCTAAGATCATCAAACGGGACCAAAGGACTGTTTGGGGCTTTTATAACAAAGCTAGGAAGAAATTTCCTAAAAAGTTGAAAATTAATGATTCTAAATTAATTCCTGTTTCAATTTTTAGTAAAAAAAGCTTGCTAGAAACTATTGCGATTTATCTTAAGAAAAATTTTGATTTAAGTTACCATGATGTTGCTGTTTTACTTAATAGAGATGATAGAACGATTTGGACTGTTTGTAATAGGAAGAAAAAATGAACGAAAGTATCAAGGCAATTATGATTAGTATAATGGTTTTCGTAGTGTTAAGTGGGCTAATTTATGGTGCCTTTATCTTTACGAGTTATACGGGTTTTGCTGTTAAGGAAATAGTAAGCATTCCTTATGAAGAAGGATTTGAAAATGGAACCATAAAGGTAAGTTTAAATGAAACTATTTGGGAGTTTGAAGTTCAAGAACTTGTTAAAGATAAAGATATCATTTTGAATTTAACTAGTCTGGAAACTAATGAATATGGAGAATTATATATCGACATCATTGTTAATGGAACTGTTGTTGAAAGTAAAAAAGTGATTATTGAAGGAAAGGAAGAAAAACCTTTTGTTACAGAAGAAGTTAATGAGACAGTTGAAGAAAAATTTTCTGAAGCTAATAATAGTGCTTTTGGAGAAATAAATGTGTCTGTTGAGGAAATTAACAAAACTATTGGGCTGGTTAATAAGACAGTTGAAGAATCTGATAATGAGATTGTAAATCAAACAGAACCACTAAGAAAGATCAATAAAACCTTAGAAATAAATGAAACGGTTGAAGAAGTTAATATTACTCTACCAAAAAATATTACTGAAAATTTGAATGAATCTAAGGTAGTAGATAAAGTTTCTATTGTAGAAGAGACAGAAGAAGTAATACAACCTTTAGTTGTGATAAATCAGCCAGTTAGGTGGGTTAAAAAGGTTAGATTAGAGAATTATTCAAATAGTCTTACTGTTGAGGTTCCTAAAGAAGCAAAGAACATTAGTGTTAAAAAAATTGAAGATGGAAAGGGAAGAGCAATTGAAGAGAAAAAAATCAAGGTTAAAGAAAAAGGAGAAATTAAAGACTTAGAAGAATTTAATACAATAACTGCGCAGGCGGTCGCTGTTGGTTCTGGCAAACCTTATTTAAGAAACTTTTTCGACTTGATTTCGAAATTTATTAATTCTTTACTCAAAAAACCCGCAGTAACTGGATTAGTTACTGGTGAAGATAAAGGAACTAAAGAGGTTATTATTGGAGAGTCTGTTAAGGAAGTAGAAATCAAGTATGAAATTCCTGGTCCAGGTGTAATAGAATCAGACAAGGCAGATGGTAAGATCATAACAATATTTTCTGAGATTCACTATGAGAATATATTAGCATATACAGAAGTAGAAGAAACGGATCCAGAGGGTATAAAACTTTACTGGAAACAAAATGGTTCTAGTATTTTGGTTGAAAATGTGGATTACCTAGATGAAAATCAAAATGGATTGATAGATAAAATCCAGTGGATTGTTCCACATTTAAGCAATCAGACATATGAGATTGATTTAATTGTTTTAAATGTTCAGAGTTATCCTTATGTTGGGGGCAATTGGACAGTAAAATTTAACACTACCGGAATAGCAAATTTAACGATAAGTGCATTTAATGGTACTACTTTTGAAGATTATCATAATGATAGCGTGATTCATGATTTAGAATTTTTAGAGTTAAGATGTGGCTCTGAATTAATTGCTAATAATCTTACTGCTAATAATAGTTTATTTGTTTCAGATTATAGTTGTACAAGTACTAGCTTTGAAACAAGTAAAGTTTTAACACCAGGTGACCACTATATTAAATTTGAGTTTGGACCAATAACTAAATATGCAAAAAACCTTGCTGGTGAATTTGGAGGGTTGGCTGGAGGAGGAAATGCTAGTGGTACAATGAATTTAATTACCGGTGCCTTTGGTTTTACTGGTTCTAACGAAACAACTGGATCATATACCACTATGCTGCATGGACTACTGAGTGTAGGAAAAAACATAACTTCTGGCGTTTATACATTAGGTTTAGGTTATATTTACATGCTTGATATTGTTCAGAAGGTTTTTGTTAACCTTGTTAGCCCCGCAGAAGGGGAAACAATTGCTACTGCTACTTTTATTTATATTCCAAACGCTGATGAAATACACAGTTGTAGTTTGTATGGTAATTGGACCACTGGTTGGCATGCCAATCAAACTGATTATTCTATAGCATTAAGTTCCACTAACCAGTTTACACTAGGTGAATTAGAAGAAGGCAGGTTTCAGTGGAATGTTATGTGCAACAATAGCCAGGGGGATTTTTTTGCAGAAAACAATTATACTTTTGTACTAAACCGTGTACCAAGTGTGCCAGACTTGAATGAACCTTTAAATAACAGCATGTGGAATAGTAGCATTCCTGAACTTAATTGGTCCAACAGCACAGATACAACAGGAGATGATATATTTTATTATTTGGAAATTGATGATTCAATAGCTTTTGATAGTGTGGATTATGCAAATAGTACAATAAAAGAAAATGTAAATACAACATCGGATCTTCCTAGCGGACTAGTTGCAGGAAACTATTGGTGGAGGGTTTTAGCTTATGATGGCAACGCAAACTCTTCATGGTCAGAGGTAAGAAATTTATCAATAAGATTTAATGATGCTCCTAGTGTTCCTGAATTATTTTTGCCATATAACGATACACAAATAACAGATAGGACTCCTACTTTTAGCTGGAGCAATTCTACTGATCCAGATGGAGATACTATCACATATCACATTCAAATAGATGGAGTTATAGACTTTTCAAGTCCTGAGGTGGATGGTTTTGATGTAGGGGGCATTGCTGAAACTGCAAATACAACAAACTGGACTGCAACATCTGATTTGCAACAATTAGACACAGAGTACTTTTGGAGGGTTAGAGCGTATGATGGAATTGCTTATAGCAATTGGTCTGAAATAAGGAATTTTTCGATTGCCAGTACAGTGATTATCACTCTTCCAACAGACAGCATAAACTTTACTGTTGCTAATCCAGGGGATAGTGACGACACTAGTGATGATTCCCCTACTCCGATTGTAATAAGAAATAGCGGAAATACTGGTGCTGATGTTAATATCAGTTTGGCCTCTGGGAGCACTGGTCTTTGGGCAAGCAAAGTAAGTCCTACGAGTTATTTTCAATATAAAATAGATAATAAGACAGGAGAGGAGGGGGCTTTTAACTGGTCGGATTCTATTACTGGATGGACCGATGTTGATGTTGCTAACTCAAGTTACAAAATTAGAAATCTTAACTATAGTGATTCTACTGATGAAGCAGAGTTAGACATTAAAATTATTGTGCCAAATGATGAACCTTCTGGGGAAAAGTCGGCAAGTTTGGTTATAACGGGGGCGATTACAAGTGAAATCCCATAAATGGTTTGTGATCCTGAATATCGCGTTTGTGATTTTAATAGTTGGAACAATCTTTTATATCACTCCAAGGGGGCCGGAAGGAAAAATCTACGATCGGCGTCCCTTGTTTAGTTGGACTGGTTATGCAACTAAATTGATAATCGATGATAATCCGGATTTTTCCAGTCCGCAAGTCATTGACCTAAAAGGAAGAGATTATCAATTTAAAGAAAATCTTGATTTGGGGGATTATTTCTGGAAATTAAAGGGGCTTTATGAAACCAAACCCAAGAAATTTAATTTAGAGTCTGAGGTGGCAATAAAACTGTACAAGACTGAATCTTTGAATCTAGAAAACGATGGCAATACTCGACTGAATGTTACTATTGAAGAACATGATTCTGGGGTGACTGGTCAGATTGTTCTTGATTTGGGGGAAATTGCTGTTGTGAAAGAAAATTCGGACATTAAAGCAAAGCAAGATGAATAAGAAATTATGGTTGGGAATTGTAGCAATTTTGATAGTTTCAAGTATCAATGTTTTTGCAATAGGAATTAGTCCAGGTAAAACAATTTTAGATTTTTCGCCAAACACCCAACAAGACATTGTATTCAGGGTGCTAAATAATGAAAAAAAAGAGATGGATGTTTTGTTATATGTGGGAGAAAGTGAATTAAGTGATATTGTTACCCTCTATGATTCTATTATTAGCTTTAAATCTGAAGAAGAAAGTAAAGAATTCAGATACACTGTGAATTTTCCTGACAAAATTGACACTCCCGGAGATCATGAAATACAAATTATTGCTTTAGAGATTCCCAAAGGTACAAAAGGAAATAATTTTGTTGGTGCTACTGCTGCTGTTGCAACCATCCTAAAAGTCAGGGTCCCATATCCTGGAAAATATGCGAAAATTGAATTAGCGGTTTCTGATGCTAAAGTCGGAGAAGAAATGACTTTTGTTGTTCCTGTCTGGAATCTGGGAACAGATGATATTATTAATGCCCAAGCAAGTATTGATATCTTGGGGCCTACTAATGAAAAAATTGCTACGCTTAGTACAGAAAAAAAAGGGATTAAATCCAAAAGCAAGAGCGAATTAGTTGCAAAATGGGAAGCAGATACAAATGCCGGCAAGTATTTTGCTGTGGCTACTTTAACATATGATGGAAAAACTGCAAGGGCTGAAAAAATTTTTGCCTTAGGTGATCTGTTTATTGATATTATTGATATTAATGTTAAAAACTTTAATTTGGGTGAAGTAGCTAAATTTAATATTTTAGTTGAAAATAAATGGAATGATTTAATCACAAATATTGTTCCAGAAATTAAGATTAGTGATAAGAATGGCAATGAAGTTGCTGTATTTAAAGGAGCAGGAGCGGATGTAGATGCTTTAAGTAAAGCAGAATTAAATGCATATTGGGATACTGAAGGAGTTAAAGAAGGAGTTTATGATGGTAAAGCAATTTTGCATTATTCTGGAAAGACTACAGAAAAACAACTTAAAACAGATATTAGTTTAAATGGAATTAAGGTTTCATTTTTGGGACAGACCGCTCAAGTTGTTAGGGGAGGAGCAGGTGTTGGAAGGAACTCTGTATTAGTGATTTTAGTTATGATCTTAATTATTATAAATGTGGGTTGGTTTATATATATCAAAAGGATGAAAAGAGGATAGAAAAACTTAAAAATATTGAATATCAGATAGGATACAGAATGGTCAAAAAAAGGGGCAAAAAAAAGGTTTCTAAAAATTTGTTAGCCATACTTTTAGTTATTGCAATTTTGTTATCTGTTGTAGGGACCTATATGGCTATTTACAATGCCAATGTTGTAAGGGTAATTGAGATTGAGCCCGCTTCCTTGGGAAAGGTCGGGGTTTATGTTAACAATCCAGAACTCCCCGCAGGAGATGAAGGTGGCGGATAAAAAAGAAGTTTCCAATGGGGTCTTAGTAGCTTTAGCTGGAATTGCCATAATTGTTTCTTTAGTAGGCATACTTACAATGATTGGTAAGCCAATGCCAATTCTTGGTGCTGTTGTGGGTACTGTAAATGTTACCATAAATGAAAGTGTTGGTATAAGTTTGGTTACTGAAAGTATTAACTTTACAACTTCAGGTATAAACGATGTGAAAGACACGACGACTGCGACAGATGTTCAGGGTTGTAGTGCTGCTCCTTGTGGATTCAATATCACAAACGATGGGAGCATCAATATCAACATTAGTATAGATGTAACCTCGGATATGTTTGTAAGCTCTAGTACAAATGCTAGTTCATTTATGTGTAATGCTACTAACTTTGATTCAAATAGTAATGCCTCTGCACAAGGGTGGACAGGAGATTGCACATACGCAGAATGGGTAGACTGCAGAGATGGTCAGGCAGTTGAAACTGGCAATTGTTTTGCTGATATTAATTTTACAGATGGTGCTGATACTGTTTACTTAGAGGTACAAATCGCGGTTCCAGATGCAGAACCTTCTGGGGATAAGCAGGCATCAATTACATTTACTGGAACTAGTGCTGGAACTTAATTATTTAGAAAGTTTTATATAAAAAGTTTTGTTTAAAGTTCTTATGAAAAGGGGTTTTTTATTTGTGTTATTCTTTTTGTTTTTGGCTAATTCTGTTTTTGCTATTCTAATCACTCCTGCTAGTTTGGAGATGGAATTTGCTCCGAACAAAGAGTATGATTGTAGTTTTATTGTTAGAGTAAATAAACAAACCGACTTACTGGTATATGCCCGTGGAGAGCTAAATCAAAGTGTGAGTTTTTCTAAGAATAAACTAAAAGCTGTTCCTGGTGAATGGAATAGTGTGGGGTGCAAAATAAAAATGCCTCAGGATATGAAACCAGGGTTAAACAAAAATTTTGTTGGAGTTGTAGAAGATACTAGTGGCAAGGGGGTTGTTGGAGGTGTGACTGGCGTGGAGGTCACATTATTTATAAGAAAACCTTACCCTGGGAAATACTTAGAATTAGAGAAATTTGAAGCCAATAATGCAGAAATAAATGAAAAAGTTAATTTTTTAATTGAGGTTATTAATAGGGGAAAAGAAAAAATAAACAATGCCTTTGCATTGATAGAAGTGTATGATAAAGATAAAAAAATTGATCAGGTTGAATCAAATCATATTGAGATTGTTAGTAATGGTGTTTTTAAAGCAGAATGGAAAACAAGTGTGGCGGGAAGATATAAAGCTTTGGCAAGAATAAATTATGATGGCTCTATTTTAGAAGAAAAAAAGAATTTTAATGTAGGAGAGCGTTTAGCTAAGATTCTAAATATTTCTGATGCAAAGGTAAAAAAAGGAGACATTGCTAAATTTGATATCAATATTCAAAGTTATTGGAATGAAATAATAAAAGATGTCTACTTAGAGTTAAAGGTGGTTGGGCAAGAGGTGAATTCTAGGACAGAGTCCATATCCTTGGGTCCTTGGGACAGTAGGACCATTACTGGTTTCTTGGAGACTTCTTCGCTAGAAGAAGGGGAATATGAAGTTGATGTTACTTTAAATTATGATGATAAATATTCAGAAGCTAAAACGAGTTTGGTGGTAACAAAGGGGTTTAGTCTCTCTGTGACTACAATTGTTCTAATCGTAATTATAGCTATCCTTATCTTGCTGGTTATTATTAATATTGTTATGTTTAAGAAAAAATGGAAAAAAAGAAAGTAATCTTCTTATTTAGTGGAATTGCTATTGTCATCTTTTTCCTATTTATCTTTTTTTATAATTTCTTTTTTGTTCTGGGCGTGAAAAACATTGATTTTTCTATTAAAGTAGGAGATACAATTGGATTAAATGTTGATACTGACAAATTGTATTTTGGTACTGTTCCAAGAGGGGGAACAGCTGATAGGGGCATCCTAGTAAAAAACGAAGAACATTCCTTGGTTAAAACTAATATAAAAGTGCAGAGCGATATTAAAGACTGGCTGTATGTTAATAACAATAATTTCTTTTTAAAAAAAGATGAGAAAAAAGATATTAATTTTAAGGTTAAGGTGCCTTTGGATGCTGAATATGGGGAATATGATGGACAGATAATCCTTATTTTTACCCGGTTCTAGAAATCTATATAAATAACCATACTCTAATTTTATCTAACAATGAAAGAGGTTCCAGATAAGTTACTGTTATTTTTATACATAACTTTTATTTTCACATTTCTAATTGGTTTGATATTAATTGTTACTAATGCTCCTCTATTTTTAAGTATAATCACTGGAAAAGTTGCAAGTACTGGTTTGGTTGGTTTATGTGTGGGTGTTACTCCTGCCATAAGCAGCATAGGGTATCAGGAAGGTTTTGTTGATACAGAATTTTATTATGATGTTGAAGCTTCTGCCGGAGATGATCCTATAAGTTTTAGTGATGATAGTGATTTGTTTGTTATTGATGCAGACAGCGGGGAAATCAATTTTACTCCAAGTTCTACAGATAAAGGCAACTATTCGATAACTATCACAGTAACCAACACTATTTGTGCTGACGGGGGTCCAACTGCTGAGGAAGTGTTTACACTTGAAATTAAGTCTGAACCACCTGTTTTGGATCCCATAGGAAATCAGACACTTACAGAAGATGTGGCTTATTACTATGATGTCAATGCTTCTGATCCTGACCCCGGAGATAATGCAAGCTTAGTATTTTTAGATGACACTGGTTTGTTTGATATTAATGAAAGCACTGGAATTATTAGTTTTACTCCTGTAAATGATGATGTGGGGGTTCATGAAGTTAGAATAACTGTTACTGATCCTAGCGGAGCTTCTGATTTCGAAGACCTTAATTTTACTGTGGAGAATGTAAATGATGCTCCTGTATTAGATGAGATCCCTAATTTTACTGTTGCTGATGCAATAAGTGAAGATGTTGAATTCTACTATGATGTAAATGCAACTGACATAGATGTTGGTGATATTTTGAGGTATACTGATAATACTCCGCTATTTGTGATTGGTGAAACTTTTGGAATAATACAGTGGACACCAAGCAATGCGCAAATTGGTAATTATTCAATAACGATTTATGTTGATGATGGTGAAGCATTAGACTCTCAGGTGTTTAATGTTGAAGTGCTGGCAGTTGATGATCGTCCAATCTTAGAACCAATTGGTGCCCAGACTGCTGATGTAAATGTTAGTTTCTTTTTGGATGTTGAAGCTTCTGATGAAGAAGATGGGGATGAGTCAACTGGAAATCTTACATTTAGTGACAATACTACTTTGTTTAATATTAGTTCTAGCAATGGACAAATAAACTTTACTCCTACAGATAGTGATATTGGCACATATAATATAAATATAAGTGTTAATGATTCTACTGGCCAGGTTAGTTCTGAAGTGATATCTTTTACTGTGGCAGTAATTAATGATGCTCCAACTATTGATTCTTATGTTCCAACTGATTTAACTCCTTCAGTAGATGAAGGTGATACTTTATTCTTCAATATAACAATGTCTGATCCTGATGGGTCTGATCCTGATGGAACAACCCCGAGTGTCCAGTGGTATTTAGATGCGGCCGCTATAAGTGGAGAAACCAACATGCATTATAATTATAATCCTAATTTTGACTCACAAGGGACACATAATATGACTGTAATCATTACAGATGGATCTTTATATGACTCTGTGGAATGGATAGTAACTGTAAATAATGTGGTACAGGTTGATAAAGGTCCTTCTGGTGGAGGGGGTGGTGGAGGAAGCAAGGGTTGTAGTGAAAGGTGGAATTGTAGTGATTGGAGTCCTTGTCAGTATCCTGGAATACAAATCAGAACATGCAGTGATATGAAAAATTGTGGTACAACCCGATTTAAGCCTGGCGAGAGAAAACGGTGTGAATTTTTGATGGAATATTAAACCAAGATGAAATTTTGGTAGATTGTGGTGGAGTTTGTAAAGCTTGTCCTACTTGTGATGATGGAATTAAAAATCAAGGAGAGGTGGAGATAGATTGCGGTGGACCATGTCCTGGTTGTCCTAAAACAGAAAAACCCTCTAGATTGGTTACAATTTTATGTGGAAATGGTCAAATAGACAGAGTTGGTGAGATATTTACATGCTTCAAGGATAGTTGGTATATCTGGTTAATTGTCTTGGTTGTCATTTTATTACTCTTATTAAGAAAAAGAATAAAGAAAGCTAAGAAATCTTTAGAATTTACAAACCTAGATAGAGAGAGGATTGGTAGGATAAAAAGATTGATTAAGGTTGCTGATCTGGCCTTGAGAGAAAAGCAAATCAGTAAACTAAAAGTTACTTGCGATAGAATTGAGATTCTATACAATGGTTTACAAAGTGAGAGAAGCAAGAGAAAAGTCTATAGAAAGATTAAGAAACTTAATAATAGGATAAATAATTTTAAATCTTAGAAATCTTTATAAGTTAGTTATACTACATTTTTCTCAGTTATTTTATTTGTTATACTACAAAAAGAGGGATTTGATGGTTCATAAGAGGTATATTAAAAAAGGGGGCAAAGTGTATGGTCCTTATTTCTATAAAACAGTAAGAGATAAGGACGGAAGCGTTAAAAATATATATCTTGGAAGCGTTGAAAAAGAAAAAAAAAGTGTAGTACAACCAAAATATCTCTATGTTTTTTTAAGTTTATTCTTAATGGTTTTAGTTTTAGCTGGTTTTTATTTTAGTGAATATACAGGAAATGTTGTAAGGTTAGGAGAAATCTCTTTACCTGATTTTAAAAGCCAAAATTTAAGCAGGGGTGATTTTTTTTCTGCTAAAGTTGTTTCTGATTTGAGAGCGGCTTATTTTACAGATGATAGTGATCTCTTTAACATTAGTTCAGATGGATTTATTGAGTTTAGAGCGGAAGAAAGAGGAGAATATCCTGTGGCCATAATTGCCAAATCTGAAGAAGGATTTGAGTATCAGATTGTTAAATTTTTAATAAAATGAAAAAAACGTGGTTTATACTCATTTTTGTATTTTTAATAAGTATTGTAATTGCTACTAATCCTGTTTTTGATGAAGGTTTGCCTCCAGATGGAGTTACTTTGACTGAAGATGTTGCTGTTTATTATGATATTAATGCAAGCGATGCAGAAGATGGTGATGAAAGTTCTGGGAATCTCACTTATAGCGATGATACTGATTTGTTTGATATTAATGAAACAACCGGGATTATTAGTTTTACTCCTGACAATAACAGTGTGGGGGTTTATAACTCAACATACAATAATTCTGTGGCTATAATTGTGAAAGATTCCACTGAAGAGGCCACTATAGACATCTGGACATTTGAGATTGTGGCTGTTAATGATGCACCGAACATAACCACTGTTAGTTTAGCTGATGCTACAGAAGATAGTGCTTATACTGCCACTATTGAGGCGACTGATGAAGAAGGAAATACTCCTCTTGGGTTTGAAGCAAATGAAACTTTTGTGAATATGACAAATCTAACAGCTACTAGCGGGATAATAGCTTTCACGCCCAATAACACCCAGGTTGGAACATGGAATATTAATATTACTGTAACCGATAGTAATGGGAGCGACTCTAAGAGTGGGAGCAAGATCCTTACTTTGAATATAATCAATCTTAATACTCCTCCCACTTTAGATTACGTATGTGATAATGAAAGAAATGCGACTGAAGATGAAGCGTTTACTTGTGAAGTAAATCAAACAGATGATGATGCTGGGGAGACTTTTACATATTCCTCTAATGAATCTTGGTTTACATTTAACGCCACTGGTTGGGCCAATTTTACTCCAAGAGATGCACAGGTTGGAAATTGGACAATTAATATTACTGTTGAGGATTCTGGAGGATTGCAAGATTCCAAAGAAATTGACTTTTGGGTTTTAAATGTAAGCGATAGTCCTTTGTTAGATGCTATTGGGGCACAGCTATTATACACTAATATGAGTTATTATTATGATGTAAATGCAACTGACAATGATACTCTGACGCCTGATGGAGATAGAATAACATTTAGTGTTAATGATACTAGTTTGTTTTTGATTAATTCAAGTTCTGGAATTATTGATTTTACTCCTACAGATAGTGATGTTGGGGAGCTATGGGTAAATATTAGTGTTAATGATTC
>JAFCDT010000003.1 GCA_017609525.1 Candidatus Woesearchaeota archaeon
ACTTAACAAAAGAAAAAACATTACCCAAATAAAAACTTTTTTCATTAACTCACCTCTTTAAATAAAAATATGTTCTTGTATATAAATCTTACCGTATTATTTTAGCAACTTTTTTAGTCAAATCAATTATAGTAGACGGCTTATTATCTATTACACCCTCATCAATAACATAATCTATTTTTTTCTTGATCTTTTTAGGAATTTTTTTTACATCTATTAAAGGTTTTTTGCCTGTTTCATTAACCGATGTAGTAATAAAAGGCACTCCTGCTTTCTGGACTATTTTAGTAAACAAATGGTTAGGAATCCGCACACCCAGGGACCTCTTGCCTAAAACAACATTTTTAGCTACCACCCTTTTTTTCATTTTAAGAATAAATGTAAACGGTCCAGGTAACTTTTCAATATAGCTTCTTTTGGCATAGCAATTCTTGTAAATCCAATCCTTGCTTGGAGCAATAACAGAAAAAGGGTGATCTGTTTTCTTAATATCTCTTATTTTTTGCACTGCATCTTCATCTAAGGCATTACACCCAATACCATAAATAGTATCTGTAGGATAGATAAAAATCTTGTTTTTAAGAATCTCTCTAGCAATTTCTGCTTTTTTTAGGCTTTCTAACCTCAAAATTTGCATATTTTAACCAAAACCCCTAAACTTAAAAATTTTCCCTTATTTCTAATGTGTAACTACTTTAGCATAGTTTCAAATCGAAAGATTTATATATGAGTTATACCTCTAAAATAGTATCACCTCTTTTTCCCAGGAAGAAGTCCTTCTGGGCTTTTTCTTGGGTTTTATAATCACTAATTAATAACCTTGCTAATGTTATTTTCTTTCTTAAATCTAATTACATTATCTACAAAACTTTCAATTTTAGCTTCATGACTAACCAAGACAATCTGTTTAATATTCAATTCTTCCAAAACCAGCCTCATCCTATCTAATTGTTCTTCAGAAAATCCATCAGTAGGCTCATCCAATATCAATAAATCTTTTGTTTTTATATCAGTAATAAAATTATTTATAACTTGATTCAATGCCAACCTATAAGCCAAAGCAGCAGCATTTTTCTCTCCTCCGCTTAAATACAAGTAATCTAAATCATGTCCTCCCTGTGTAATTAAAGGACTGAATTCTTTATCCAAACTAATCTTAAGATTTTCATTATCCACAAGAATATCAAACCATTTTTGAAACAAAGAATTAAAATCAGAATGAATCCTAAACATCACGTTCTTCTCAATAACATTTACAACATTGATAAAATGTTCCGAAATCCATCCTCTCAATTGATTAAAATAATTAAGTCTTCCTTTTATATTCATCATTTCCTCTATTTCTTTTTCCAAAGAAGAAATTAAAACAACCATATTCTTTTGCTCAATCTCTAAACTATTCAACCTTAATTCAATATCTCTAAATTCTTTTTGTAATTTTTCTAATTCCTGTTTATCTTTTTCTATGTCAATTTGTTTATACTCTTCAACCCTTTTCAATAAATCTTCTTTTTTTGTTTTTAATTCTATGATGCTTTTTTCTAAATTTACAATCTCTTCTTGAATATAATTCCTTCTTAACTTATAATCCTCAACTTCTCTCTTCTTAATTTCATTGATCTCTAATAGTTTCTGTTTTTCTCTTAATTCATCTAATTCTTTCTTAAATTCAATTATATTTCTTTCAAGACTTCCTTTTTCTACTGAATATTTTTCTGCCACATCTTTGCTTTGCAATATTTTTTTATTTTCTTCTCCAATGATTTTCTTTTTATGTTCATCACTAACTTTTTGCATACAGGTTGGACAAGAATCTAATCTTTGGATACTATTCACTATCTTTCTAGAATTCTCCTCTGTTATATTTGCAACACTTATCTTTTCAGATATTAATCTTAAACTTTTTTCTGCATTCATAATCTTCTCTTCAGTATCCCGGATCTTTTCTTTAACATCCTCCCCGACGTCCTCTATTTTTATAGTTAATATTTTTTGATTTATTTCCTCTACCTCTCTTTTATTACTCTCTAATCTTTCTTGTTTATTATCCAAGTCAACATTAATAACGCTCAGCTCTTTATTTAATTCATTAAATCTCTCTTTTTTTAATTCAAGTTCCTTAACCCTGTTGTTTTTTTCTTCTACCTCTTTTCTCTTTAAAGCTAAAATCCTAGAAATTTCCCCAATATTTCTGTCTAATTCATTTTTTTTATTTTCATTTTCTTTTTTTTCTGTTTGTTTTTCATCCAATCTTTCGATCATCCCATCCATTTTATTGATCTTTTCACGTAAACTAGAAAGAAAAATCTTGGTATTTTCTTTAATAACTTTATATTTATCAATGCCAAATATCTTTCTTAAAGTGTCCAATCTTATTTCTCTGTCTCCCAGCAAAATTGTTTTCATATCTTCCTGGGGAGTATACACAGTATAATGAAAGATCATGTCTTTGGATTTAGTTAATAATTCTTGAGGATAGTTTAACAATTCTAAAACAGCTTGTTTTAATTCCAAAGCACTTAATTCTCTTTTTTCCCCATCCACAATGATGTATCCAGAACTTTGGCCTATTGAATCTCCGCTTCTTTTTAGGTTCCTTTTGATTACAACTTCCTTATTATCAAGGTTAAGGTGAAGTTCTACACTTCCTTCAGTACTTCCAGATCTCAATAAAGAACCCCCGCTTAAAGAAGCTTTTCTTAAACCAAAAAGAACAAAATCAATTGCTAACAATACAGTGCTTTTTCCACTACCAATATTCCCAGCCAATAAAAGATTTCCTTCTGGAAAAATAATTTCTTCATTCTGGTAAGACCTTATATTATTCAGTCTTATTTTTTTCAAAATCATCTTCTATCCCTAAAACTTTGTTAACCTCATTAACAATTCTTTTTTCAAAATCAATTACTTTTTCACCTTCTTTTTTATCCTTATCCAATGCATCAATCAACTCAAAAGTAAGTTTTTCTTCCTCCTCTTTTGTTAGGTTACCTAAAGAAATTTTTCCTGAATACTCTTTAACAATACTTTCTTCAATATCTTCACTACTTTTCGCACTTGTTTCTACCTCTTCAAACTCTTTGGATTTTAACTTAAATGTATTTTTTAATACACAATGTGCCCCATTTAATCTTTCAATTACTTTCTTAAAATCAATATCACTTGGTTTGCCAGATTTTAGAGTACCTTTTATTCTTATGGTCACAATCTTATCCCAAAAATCTTTTATATTTACTAATTCAGATTCTATTTCTTCAGGGGTTTTGCCATTAGCGTCAATGTCAATAACTAATACATCCTTAAACTTAATCGGGACATACTCTAAATTTAAGTTATCATCAACAATATAGAACCCGCCATGCTTAAATTCCTCTAATTCCTTAAAGTTATTGGGAAACAAAGCACCTGGATAAACCAGCTTGCCATTACAGTGTTCTTTATCGAAAATATAGTGAATATGGCCGCCAGCATAATAATTAAAATTTTTAGGCAAATTAGCAACGCTTTGTGATGTCATTTTTTCCATTTCTTTTGGTTTAAATTCTGTTAATGCAGTATGAAACAGAAAGATCTTAAAGCCACTCTCGTTTTCTAAATGTTCCTTGTCTAGATTCTCATAATCTAATACTTCTAAACCACCCCTTCTACCCAATAAACCAGTTATCTTAGCTCCTGTTTTATCCTCAGTAAACTGTAATTTATTGTTCTTAAATTTCATAACATTTGTTATTAAACCAGCCTTTTCTAAAACATCTAACATAGTTTTTCCACTTGGTGAGAAATCATGGCTTCCAGGAATCACATAAACATCTATGTTTGCATCTTTAGCCTTCCTTAAAACATTCGCTACATCTTTAATTAAGTCAATATTTGGAATAGCAGTATTAAATAAATCTCCAGCAATTAAGATAAACCCAATATGCCTCTCAATACAAATATCTATTGCTTTTCTAAAAGCCTTGATACCTAATTCCTTTAGTTCTGGCTCTCTCCACCCGCCAACATGACAATCAGCCAAATGAGCAAACTTCATAAAATCAAGACTGGGGAGATTAGCTTATTAAGATTGTTATAATACAATTAATAAATCACAGAACACTAACAAAATTCCCAATAAGGTGAGTTACAAATATCACTAAAATAGTTATGCCCAAATGTTCTAAAATAACTTTAGAAGGTTTCACTTTTTGCAACCTAGCAACATAATAACTAAGTAAGGAGATCAAAAACAAACCCCAGATAATGCTAACAACTACAGCATAGAATAATGGCAAAAAGAAAACAGGAATAATAAAAGTTAATGCAAAAATAAATTTAGAGAAAAAAGTAGCAAGGGTAGATTCCCAAATTTCTTTTTGTTTGTGTTTGTTTTCAGCTTCTTCAGAGATATGAATCCCCATTGCATCAGACAACCCGTCTGCTATAGCAATCACTAAAATACCTCCAATAACAACCAGGGCAGAATGAGTACTAGAATTCAAACCAACAATTAAACCAAGGGTGGTAATTATTCCAGAACTTAATCCAAAACTAAACCCCTTTCTTATTGAAAGTTTCATATCTTTATTTTCTGTCCATCCTTCATAACATGAACCTTCTTATCTTCATATCCCATTTCTAAAGCTAACTCTTTTAAATTTCTCAACATTTGTTGCTCACCATGGGCAGGAATTAAATGTTCTGGTTTTGTCAACTTAATCAAATCTCTTAAATCCTCTCTTGCTGCATGGCCAGAAGTATGAATGTCCTTAAAGATTCTTGCATGCTTCTTTTTTAAACCGCTTTCTAAATTTGCTCTGTTTTCTTTATTAATGGCAGCAGGAATGACTTTGTTACTAAAAATAACATGATCTTCTTCTTTAAATTTAAAAGGCAATTGGCCTTCAGATATGCTAGTTAAAATCGCCCCCGGCTCGCCCTGTCCACCAGTACAAACAACCAGGTAATCCTTTCTGTTTTTCTCTACCTCTCTTAACATTCTTCTTGCTTGTCCCCTATAACCTTTAATATCCGCTCTTTTAGAAAAATTAACTAGACCAATGTTCTCGGCAGCCAATGAATATTTCTTTAAACTTCTGCCCAAAAATACAATCCTTCTGCCCAATCTCTCACCAAAATCAATAATACTTTTTATCCTTGCTAAATGAGAAGCAAAACAAGTAACAAAAATAGCATTATTGGAATTGTCTGTTCCAAGTAAGACTTCTTTTAACATTTCTCTAGCTACTTTCTCACTAGGAGTTTTTTGATCTAGTCCAGCATACAAAGAATCAACAATTAAAGCAACAACATTCTCATTACCTAGTTCCCTTAATCTTTTGTAATTCGGTTTATTTCCCAACACAGGATAGCTGTCAAACTTAAAATCGTTTGCATATAATATCGTTCCACCTTTAGTATGAATGGCCATCATGGTTGTTTGAGGAGTAGAATGAGTCATACCAATAAATTCAATACTTATGTCCTTACTTATTCTCCTTATGGAATTTAGATTATTCACATACATTTCATTAACTACTTTTTGCCGATCATCCCGAAGCATCCACTTTAAAACCTCCATGGTATAGGGGGAACCATACAATCCACAATTATAATTCTTAGAAAGATAAGGAACAGCACCAATATGGTCCAAATGACAATGGCCTAAAGCTATTGCTTTTACTTTATTTTTCCAGGAACTAATTACAGAATCATTGGGAATTGCACCCATCTGGATTAATCCCTTTCTGGTTATGTTTCTTCTATCTCCGCCAGCTTCTTCAAAGTCAATTAAAGCAGGAAGATGAAAACCCATATCTAAAATAACAGCTTCGCCATTATAACTAATAGCAGTCATGTTTTTGCCAACTTCACTATATCCACCAACTGAACAAATTTCCATAAATATGAACTTAAGAACTTCTTTTAAATAGTTTTCTTTTAACTAATAAGAAATAAAGCACTAATCAACAAATAACTTAGAGTATCCAAACCTCTTCAAATCTTCTTCAATATCCTCATAACTTTTACCACAAAGCATGCCACCGGCAATAAATTCTTCTGAAGTAATATCAACTAAACAAAAATCAGGCATCTCAAAAGAATCCTTCTCTTCTTTAGTTTCAAATTCAAAATCAACAACCACCAAACCTTTCAATTTATCCTGAAAAACATCAACCTCTGCCATCTTACCATTATACTCATAAAAATATCTTAATTTATGTGCTTTTTTACCATCTAATTTCATTAATTCATTAAATTCTTCTTCTGTTAAGATAATGGTCTGTTCTTTTTGATGAGAAGGATCATCTTTAATAGGCTCTTTTTTAGTTATTTCATAGTTATCTCCATTTTTCCTAATTCTAATAGTGGGATGCCTTTTAGATTTAGGTATATAAATATCAACGATCTCTTTGGATTTACAATTTCTTAGATTTTCAGGGATAAACTTGGCCAAATAGGTTTTCTCTAATTCTATCATAAACCAGAAGATTAAGCCATGTTTTTAAGTATTTCTACTACACATCACAAATTTTTAAATATAACCTTAACATATTAAATATAATGGAATTTCATCCCAAAAAACCAAAAAAAGAGGAACTTATTGAATCTGTTCGAGACAGATTAGTAAGATTAAAAGCAGAGGAAGCCCCACCAAAACCAAAGATTGAAAAGTATTCTTATGAGCCCAAAAGCCAGTCATTAGTAATAGACAATCCAGAAAAAAATATTGCATTAATTCTTAAGAAAATAGAAGAGCTAGAAAGAAAAATTAATCTAGGAGAAGGAAATTACTTGGGGTTTTTTTACGATCTTAAAGAAATGGAACAGCAATTTATCAATGAGTTATATGAAATCCAAAGAGATAACATAGATCTCCCAGAAGAGCTCTGGAAAAAAATAAAACAAAGAAAAGAACTTATTGACAGTAAATTCAATAAATAATATATCTTAAAATATACATAAATATTTAAATCAAAAACACACTAAAAGAATCATGGAACCAACTTCTACAGAAAACAGAGATTTCAAAAAAATAGTCCCTGCTTTAATAAAAAAAGGAATAGATAATGTAAATCTTTCTATGTTTGATGAACGATCAAGAATGGAACTACTTAATGCAACAGGAGAAGAATACCTTAAAAAAGGAAAATTACTTGAAGCAATAAAAGCATTTATCCTTACTGGCAATAAAGAGAAACTTACTGAAATAGGAGACAGATACACAAAAGTAGGATTATTTAATCATGCAATAGATGCGTATAGGTTGTCGGACAATAAAGAAAAGTTAAGAATAATGGGCAACAAATGTTTAGATGGCGGGCACTTTTCTGAGGCACTTAAAGCATTCAAAATTCTTAATGATCAGGATATGCTTAATAAAATAGGAGATATCTGTGTAGAAAAATCTAAGATAGACTTTGCAATTGAAGTGTTTTCTAATTTACAAAACAAAACCAAACTTGTTGAATTAGGAGATAAATGTATTAATGAAAATCAAATGGCTTATGCTTCTAAAGCATATGAACTAGCAGGAGATAAAGACAAACTAAGTAAATTAGGAGATGTATTGCTAAAGCAGGGATTATTATCAGCAGCTTTAAAAGCCTATGAACATGCAGACAACCAAATGATGATTCAGTTTATTAAGGAGAATTTTTCAGATAAAAATTTGGGTTCTACCTATATCTAAACAAACACTATCCCCGCATAACCAACAGCAGTATCATAATTAGTAATATCCCCAGAAGTATAATACTTTAATAATTCGCCTTTCTTAGCACCCCTCAATTTAGCAACCTCAATAACAGTCAATATAGCAGCATAACCACAAATGGTTGCATCATTATCCTTAACAAACTTCAAAAATCCTTCTGAATCTAATTTCAAGATATAGTCAATGGCCTTCCTGTCTAACTTATACATATTCTCTTTAATATTTGAACTAAAAGGAACATAACTATAACTAAAACCATAATGAGTAAAATCAGAACTTGCAATAACTAACCCTTTGTCCAAAACTTTAGCTAAATCTTTATAGATGGAATACTCACTTAATATTATGGGAACAATCTTAAAATCTTTTTTAACATACTGTAAAAATGGTAGCTGTACTTCAATGCTATGTTCATATCTGTGTTCTTCATTACTCAACTTAATAAAATCACATTTATCTAAAATTTTTCTAACATAGTCTTTATCAACTTCAACCTTGCCCAAAGGAGTTTGCCAATCTTCAATAGAAATAAAATTTCCACTGCCCCTGTGATTTACACCAATAATAACAAATACCTTCTCATCAGAATTAACGACTTTCTTATAAGCATGAGCCTGGCATTGTCCTGAAAACACATAACCTGCATGGGGCGCAATTAGCCCGTACAGTTTTTTCACCTCTTTTTTCCCAAGAATCTCGCCAGGCCCATGTAAAAAACATTCTTTAATTTGTTCTATTAAATCATCTCTTTCTGCTTCATAAAATTGCCCTTTAACAAATTCCTTCCTCATTTAACAACTAATTTTATTTTTTCCTCCTTTGATACATATAATCTTATTATCTTTAACATCATATGAATCTATATCACTATCATAAAATCTTTGCAAACAACAAAGAGTATCAGCAGAACTTTTAGCTAGTTTATCATATTCTTCATCAATACCTTTCTTACAATCACTTAACTCTTTTTTAACATCCTCTAGATTTTTCTTAACATCTTCTAACTCTCCCTCACTATCTTCAAATTTTCTTTTAATAGAATCTAACTCCTTCTTACAACTAAAAGACATCCCTTCTGCATTTCCCAGCTTGCCTTCGCACACATTGCTCTTATCCAGATATTCCTCCATCTTAATCTTATAGCTATCTTTATCCTTAATACATTCTTGATATTTATCTTCTAAAGAATTAACCTCTGCATTCAATCTGAATATTTCTTCTTTAGTATTATCTTCTTTTTTAACATCCTGTTTTTGTTTACCCAAAACAAAATAACTGGTGATTACTGGTTGAATGACAAAAAGAATTACCAACGCAACAACAAGAATCATAATATAACGTACTGGTTTTTTATTATTTTGCATTAATATATTGAAGCACAAGAAACTTATAAAATTATCTATACTCTTTTAATACAAAAAGTGCAGCCAAAAAACACAATGCTGCTAAAGGAACAATTACCAACTTAACTCCAATGATTAATAAACTCATATTAATAAAAGAAACTTCAAAAATCCTATCTATATAAAATAAAATATCCACCAAACTAACAATAGCAATAAAAACAAGACCAGCAGAAAACAACAAAACAACATCGTGTATTTCCTGTTTCTTTAATCTAACCATCAACACAACACTGATTAACAAGAACACAAAAGCAAAAATACTCAATCCCAACATTATTCCTTCTATCATTTTTTCTTTTCCTTTCTTTTAATATCGAAATTCCCTTTTTCTTTTTGAAATTTGGCAAATTTAATATTGAAGGCCTTTTGTTCTTTCTCAAATTTTCTTTTTTCTTTTACAAACAAATCCATCTTATCTTCTAATTCTTCTTTTTCTTTGTCTATTTTTTCTATCTTTTTCTTTAATCTCTCTTTAGCCTTCTCAAATCTTTCTTTTTCTGTTTCAAGTTTTAATTTCAAACTTTCAATCCTTTTTTTATCTTTCTTAAAGGAAATCAATTTATCTTCCAGTTCATCCTCCCGATCCATCAACTCTTCTTTCAAGGATAAAAGCTCTTTATTTTTCTTCTCAAAATTTTCTCTTTGTTTGTTCAATGCCTGTTTTTTTATCTCAAGAGCTTTTTCTTTCTTCTCAACAGCGGCTTCTCTTTTTACAAGCTCATCCTCTTTGTCCTCTAATTCATCATTTTTCTTAAATATTTCAGATAGTTTATTCTTTAATTTCTCTTTATTTTTCATTAACTTCTCTTTTTCATCTAAGAAATCCTCTCTATCATCAAAGAAATCATTTTGTTCCTTTCTTAGTTTATTTTTTTCTTTTTCAATGAAAGTTTGTTCTTCTTCTAATTTTTTCCTTTCTTCCCTGATTAATCCTTTAAGATGATCTAATCTTTCTTTTTCTTTTGCAATTTCTTGTTTTTTGTAATTAAGAGCTTTTTTCACCCTTTCTAGTTTTTTATTTGTTTTTTCAAAATTCTTCTTTTCTTTATTGAATAATTTCACTTCTTTATTAAATGCCTTAACCTTTTCATTAAACTCTTTTTCCTTAATTTTTAATTTATCTTTTTGAATATCTTCTTTCTTTTCAACAACCTTTTCATCTTTTTTAATGGTTTTTTTACTTATAGCTATATAACTAACAACCAGGATTACTCCCAATAAAACAACCTCTAAAATCAGAGCAATAAAATCAACAACCCAATGTAAAAATGAGAAAGATCTTAGAATAAACACTACACCAAGTAATAAAACAAAAGAAAACACATTTTTGGTCTTAATCTTCTCTTTTTCCTTCATTACAGACCACATTATTATTGCAATTAAAAATAAAACACTAGAAACAAGTCCCTGAAAACCCACAAAAGATGTTAAATCCAATTTTATCACTTAGTCAGAGTGTATGTATGTTACTAATCTCAATTAGTATATAAACCTTTTGCTTAAAATATTACTAATATCAAGTAATACTAAATCTTTTTAAATGGAAATATCAATAAAAATAACATAATACTTACTCAAAAAAGGAGGTGAACAAGTAATGCATAAATGGCTTGCATGGGCAATCCTAATCATTGGTTTAATTCTATTAGGACAGGACCTAGGTTTTTGGAGATTCTGGACTATAAGCCCTTGGACAATAATCTTCTTAGTATTTGGCTTATGGAAACTAGGTCATGAATATACACCATTTGCTCAAAAAAAGAAAAAATAGAATAAAATCTTTTTTTATTTTTTTACTTCTGAATAAGCTTCTGTCAACGCTGTTAAACTTATTATCATTGCTAAGAATCCGGCTATCGACCCTCCTACTAAAGGTATAAACATGCCAAACACCATACTCAAAACAACGATTGTCACAGCACTAAATAACCAAGCCAAAAAGTACTTGCCTGTAAAGGCTTTCTTAAAGATTCTTCCCAACTTAAATCCCCCTCCAAACCTTCCTTCTTCAACAAAAGAGATTAATACGCTTGGCATTATGTATGCAAACAACAACATAAGTATGAGTGGCCCAACAATAGTTATAGCGCTCAGAAGCACAAGGATTATTAGAGCTATAAAATAAATAATCCAAAGTATAAAGATTAGCAATCCTTTAACCAACAGGTCTCCCCATTTGTCCCATTTAGGCATAGCAAATTTCTTTTTAGTCTTCCCTAACATAGACTCAATGCATCTAAAGTAATAACCACCAATAATCCAGTTAAGTACCAAACCAATTAAAACAACTAAACTAGCAACACCTAAAAATTTTGGGGTTAAAAAAGTACTAGATAGAACATTTAGGATCTGCTGAGGATCTTGCATTCCTTTAAGAGTTGATAACTCAGCTAGGTTAGAAAAGAGCTGACCTCCAATAAGGACGGTTCCAAGAATCACAGGTATTACAACCAAAACAAGGCCAATAACCAAGGCTTTAATATCTGTAAAAGGTCTTTTTAAGGCTTCACCATAATTTACCATTTGTTATTCCTCCTTACTTTTTTTTGCCCCCGGCCTTACAGCAACATTTTCCTGTAAGTCCAATCAAAACAATTATGATTCCCAATACTGTAAGAATCCAATTATTCCATGGAGTTGCCCACCATGCAAATACAATAACAAGAATTCCTAAGATGGTATTACACCAACAGCTGTTTTCCATTTATAAATCACCTCTTTTTTAATAAAGATAATATTATCTGTTTGAAATATAAATAAGACTATACTACAAAATATATTTTAGAGACTATCTCGAATAAGGCTCTGAACAAAATCATTTATTTTTTTCATAAACAGTATCAAATCAGGAGACAAAGGTCTTTCTCCCAGTGTAATGCTTGGGATCCAATCAAATCTCTCAAAGATCTCTGGCTCATTAACTTTAGGAAGCCCCTCTGTGATCCTGGTAACAAACTTATGAGAAATAGCTTTTCTTCCATCAGGAATCACAAACTCAACCTTTCCGAAATACTTTAAATCATCTAGTTTAATATCATCACCCAATTCCTCATATGTCTCTCTTTCAGCAGTCTTTTTCAGCTCCTCAATGCTGGGATTTTCTTTATCATAACACTCTTCTACTCTTACCTTGCCACCAGGAGTCTCATAGTGCTGATGTTTTTTCCTATATAACAATAAGAGCTCTCTTTTCTCATTTAGAATTATACAGCCTGAAAGAACTATTTTTTGTGGTTTATTTTGATTTTCCATGCAATATTATAGGTTTAAAAAATATAAATAGGTTTCTAAAGCAATGCCAGCGAAATCTTAAGATATCTCTATTTTTTAGTATAAAAACATTTAAAAAAGCATCCATTCACTAAATTACTATGAAAACCCGATCCCCAATTTGTACATTTGTAGGTCATGTAGACCATGGAAAATCTAGCTTATTAGACCAAATTAGGGGAACCTCTATAGTTGCTCAGGAAGCAGGAGGCATTACACAAGCAATATCGTCTAGTAAGATCTCATTAGACCAAATTAAAAAAATAAGCGGAGATCTACTTAAAAAAATCAACATAAAGCTAACCATTCCCGGCATACTATTTATAGATACGCCAGGTCATGCAGCTTTCACAAACCTAAGAAAACGCGGAGGGAATCTAGCAGATATTGCTATTTTAGTAATTGATATTAACGAAGGCTTAAAACCTCAAACAGAAGAAGCAATTGAAATACTAAAATCCTATAAAACACCATTCATCGTTGCATTAAATAAAATAGATCTAATTCCTGGATGGAAAAAAATAGAAAATAAAACACTGCTTGAATCAATAAACGCACAATCAGAAAATACCCAAAAAAAATTAAACGAGAGGCTTTATGAAATTCTTGGAAAATTATATGATTTTGGTTTTAATGCAGAAAGATTTGATAGAGTGGGAGATTACACAAAACAAATAGCAATGATTCCCTGTAGCGCAAAACAAAATCAAGGAATCCCAGAGTTGTTAATGGTTATTTCTGGTTTAGCTCAAAAATTCTTAGAAGATTCATTAAAAATTCATGTAAAGGGACCTGCTAAAGGAACAATCTTAGAAGTAAAAGAAGAAAAAGGAATTGGCACAGTCCTTTATACAGTTATTTATGATGGTACAATTAAGGTTAATGATCAAATAGTTATTGGAAACGTTGATGAGCCAATAGTTACAAAAGTAAGATCTTTATTTGATGTTAAAACTCCTTTAAAAGAAGCACATGCAGCAGCCAACATTAAAATCAATGCTCCCAACACAAAAGAAGTGATTTCAGGAATGCCACTTAAAGTGGTTGACAAAAACACAGAAAAGATAAAAGAAGAAATCCAAAAAGAAGTTGAAGAGGTTATAATTGAAACAGAACAATCAGGAATAGTAATAAAAGCAGATTCATTGGGTTCATTAGAAGCACTATCAAATTTACTAAAACAGCACGATGTGAAAATAAAAAGAGCAAACATTGGAGATATTTCTAAAAAAGATATTATGGATGCCTTATCAGAATCAGAACCATTAAACCAAGTAATCTTGGGATTTAATGTAAAATCAAATGAAAAAACAAAAATTAAGATAATAACTAACAATGTCATATATAAGATAATAGAAGATTTTGAAAAATGGAGAGAAGATCAGAAAAAATCAATAGAAGCAAAAGAACTAGAAAACATAACTTTTCCATTTAAACTACAAATGCTGCCTGGCTGTGTTTTTAGGCAAAGCAATCCCGCAATATTTGGGGTAGAAATTTTAGCAGGAAAAATAAAAACAGGATACCAAATAATGAAAAATGGCAAAAAACTATCATTTATTAAAGAGATACAGCATGAAAAAGAAAATATAAAAGAAGCAGAAGCAGGAAAACAGGTGGCAATTGCAGTACCAAACCTAACAATAGGCAGACAAATTAATGAAGGGGATACATTTTACTCTTTTCTGACAGAAAGTGAATTTAGACAGCTTAAAAAATTGAAAAAGTTTTTAAATGAGAAGGAAACCACCATCCTAAAAGAAATAGCCCACATTATGCGTCAAAAAGATGAAACATGGGGAGTTTAAAATATGGCAGAAATTAAATTAACAATTAACGATCCAAAAACAGGAAAAAGCTACAAACACATAACCGAAGGTAGTTCTTTAAGAGGAAAAAAACTAAAAGAGAAAATTAGTGGAGATCTAATTGGACTTAAAGGCTATGAACTGGAGATTACTGGGGGAAGCGATAAAGCTGGCTTTCCAATGAGGTTTGATCTTCCAGGCCCCCAGAGAAAAAAGATCCTATTAACCAAAGGCCCAGGAGTTAAACTTAAGAGAAAGGGTATAAGAAAAAGAAAAACAGTGGCTGGAAATGAAATAAGTAAAGACACAGTACAAGTTAATCTAAAAATACTCAAAGTAGGGGCTAAAAAAATAGAGGATATTTTAGGAAAAAAAGAAGAAACACCAAAAGAAAAAGCTGAAGAGCCTAAAAAAGAGAAAAAAGAAGAAACACCAAAAGAAGAAGTAAAAGAAGGGAAAAAAGAAGAAAAGAAAGAGGAACCAAAGGAAAAAGAAGAAACACCAAAAGAAGAAGTAAAAGAAGAGAAAAAAGAAGAAAAGAAAGAGGAACCAAAGGAAAAAGAAGAAACACCAAAAGAAGAAGTAAAAGAAGAGAAAAAAGAAGAAAAACAAGAAACACAAGGAGAAAAGAAGGAATGAAATACAAAGCCAAAAGCATCATAATCTCTAAAAGGCCTAAGAAAAAAGGAGAAATAAGTAGAGAGTTTATGCTTGCTTTATTTGACATTAATGATCCTCACAAAACAATAGAAACTCCAAAAGAAAATATCAAGTTTAAAAATATCACAAGAGTTATAATCAAGGGTATTGATATTCATTATTTGGTTGAAGGTGGTGATGTATTACTTAACAGTTTAAAACAGGTAGATATTAGAAAAAATAAAAAAGGTCATTTAACAATTAAAAAAATTTAAGGAGATATATTATTGTGGTTAAAGATAAAAAAGTACAACCAGAAATAAACATTGGTCTCGTCGGGCATGTAGACCATGGCAAAACCACTCTTGTTTCTAGATTGTCTGGCAAGTGGACAGACACACATTCAGAAGAAATTAAAAAAGGAATTACTATCAGACTAGGCTATGCTAATGCAGATTTCTATTATTGCAAAAAATGTAAAAAACACTGCTCACAACAAACATGTCCAGAATGTAAAGGAAAATGTGAATTTGTAAGGAAAGTAAGCTTTGTAGATGCTCCTGGACACGAAACATTAATGGCCACAATGTTAAGTGGGGCAGCAATCATGGATGCAGCAATACTGCTAATAGCAGCAAACGAAAAATGTCCACAACCACAAACAAGAGAACACCTCATGGCTTTAGAAATAATTGGTGTGAAAGATATTATTATAATTCAAAATAAGATTGATTTAGTTTCAGAAGAAGGAGCAAAAGAAAATTACAAACAAATTAAAGATTTTATAAAAGGCACAATAGCAGAAAAAGCACCCATAATCCCACTGTCCGCACAACACAATGTTAACATAGATGTTTTAATCAATGAAATACAAGAAAAATTCAAAACACCAAAAAGAGATCTTAAAAAATCTCCAATCATGTATATTGCTCGATCTTTTGATGTTAATAAGCCAGGAACAGAAATAGAAAAATTAAATGGAGGAGTTCTTGGTGGAGTATTAAAACAAGGAGTATTAAAAGTTAAAGATAAAATAGAGATAAAGCCAGGATTAAAAATGGAAAAAGAAGGAAAAACAATCTGGCAACCAATACAAACAGAAATTACTTCATTAATAACCGGAAACGAAATAGTACAAGAGGTTCATCCAGGGGGATCAGTAGGTGTTTCAACAAAACTAGATCCAAGTCTTGTAAAATCAGATTCTTTAGCAGGCACAATTGCCAGCCACCCAGGAAAACTACCAGAGATTCACTATGAAATTGATGTTGAACCAACTTTACTAAAAAGAGTAGTTGGAACAAAAAAAGAACTGGATGTTGAACCAATTAAAAAAGGCGAAACATTAATGATTAATGTTAATTCATCTGTTACAGTTGGACAGGTTACAGAGTTATATAAAAATAAAGTTCATCTAAAATTAAAAATTCCAATATGTGCAGAAAAAGGAACAAGAATAACTATTTCCAGGTTATTAGAATCAAGATTTAGATTAATAGGATATGGGAAATTATTATAAAAAAATCATTTAGTACCAGATCCTTCTTGGAGAGTTGGATACCTACTAACTCTGTGTGTAAACAACTCCGGCCCATCCCCCCTTACTAAGGTAACAAGCACATGAGTTTGAGAATCTCTTCCCCCAATTTGTTCAGGTCTTATATCAATTATAGTACCATCTTTCCACCCGTACTTATGAAAATTATCTAAAAGTGTACCTTCAAGCATATATACTGATTTACCTTCCTCAAAGTCCAAACGCACATATCCCTTAAATTGACCATCCAAATGAGTTATCTCTCTTACAACAGGCCTATTGTCTACCATGCTTAAAAGAATAGCTTAATTAGAATATAAATTTTGTGGTCTTTAACCATTTCCCCCATTACTGACCACCCTAGCTAAAACAGTAACTCTATCACCTTCATTCAATCTCATTAATCTTACACCCTGGGTGTTTCTTCCAATCTGACTTATTTCCTTAGCAGAAACCCTGATTATCAAACCTTTCTTACTTATAACCATAACCTCATCATCATCTTTGACTGTTTTAATTCCCACTACCTTTCCATTCCTTTCAGTGGTTTGAATATTGATGACCCCCTTTCCACCCCTTCTTATAGTTCTATACTCTTCCATCAATGTTCTTTTTCCAAATCCATTTTCAGTTATACTTAACAATGAAGCCCCATTAAAAGCAACCTCCATTCCAACAACACTATCCCCTTTCTTCAACAAGATTCCTCTTACACCTGTTGCAGTCCTTCCCATTTCCCTGACATCTTGCTCATTAAATCTTATTGCCAAACCATTTGAAGTTCCTAAAATCATATCTAGATTTCCAGGAGTTAACTTAACCTGAACTAATTCATCATTATCTCTTAAACCAATGCCAATTATTCCCCCTTTTCTTGGTTTAGAATATGAATCTAATTTGGTTTTTTTTAATAAACCATTTTTGGTTGCAAACAATAAATAATGTTGATCATCAAATTTACTTATAGGTAAGATAGCACTTACTTCCTCATCAGTACCAATTCTTAATAAGTTTACAATGGCTTTTCCTTTAGAATATCTTCCTGCTTCTGGAATCCGATATGCCTTCAACCAGTATACCTTTCCTTTATTAGTAAAAATCAAAAGATAGTTGTGGTTATTTGTTATAAATAAATGTTCAATTAAATCTTCTTCCTTAACTTTTGCTCCTTTAATCCCTTTTCCACCCCTTTTTTGTTGCTTATACAGTTCCAAAGGCATTTGTTTTATATATCCTTTATGAGTTACTGTTATCACAACGTCCTGCTCTTCAATTAAGTCTTCTGTTTCAATCTCTTCTTCAACATCCAACAGCTCTGTTCTTCTTTCATCACCATAATTTTTCTTTAACTCCAATAATTCTTCTTTTATTATTCCCAAAACTCTTTCCTCGCTAGCTAATATCTCTTTTAATTCCTTTATTAATTCCAGTAATTCTTTATGCTCTTTATTTAGTTTATCTTGCTCTAATCCCGTTAGTCTCTGGAGTTTCATATCTAGAATAGCTTGAGCCTGTTCATTACTTAAGCTAAATCCATCCATCAACCCGTTCCTTGCCACCTCGGTGTTTTCAGAACTTTTAATCAATTTAATAACAGAATCAATGTTATTCAAAGCTATTCTCAGTCCTTCTATAATATGTACTCTTTTTTCTGCTTTATCTAAATCAAATTTGGTTCTTCTTATAACAATCTCTTTTCTGTGATCAACATAACAAACTATCATCTCTTTGAGATTCATTACTTTTGGTTGGCCTTTGTCCAGGGTAAGCATAATTGCACCAAAAGTAGTCTGCAAAGAAGTATGCTTATACAATTGATTTAAGACAACATCTCCGTTAACACCTTTTTTTAATTTTATAACAATGCTCATCCCTTTTCTATCAGACTCATCCCTTATGTCTCCAATACCTTCTATTCTTTTATCCTTAACCAAATTAGCAATACTTTCAATTAATAATGACTTATTTACCTGATAAGGAATCTCAGTAATTTGTATTTTATCATTATTTATTTCTGCTCTTCCTCTGACCACCAGCCTTCCCCTTCCAGTCAGATAAGCATTTTTAATTCCATTAACCCCACAAATAATTCCGCCAGTAGGAAAATCAGGGCCTTTGATGTATTCCATTAATTCATTAATGGTTATTTCATTATTTTCAATATAAGCTACTATGCCACTAATAACCTCACTAATATTATGTGGAGGAATGTTAGTTGCCATTCCAACTGCTATACCCGAACTTCCATTGATCAGTAGATTAGGAATCTTTGAAGGCAAAACAACCGGTTCTTTTAGACTTGCATCAAAGTTTTCAGCAAAATCAACAGTATCTTTTTCTATGTCTATCAATAATTCTTCAGCAATTTTTTTTAGCTTGGCTTCAGTATTGTGATTAATAAAACCATTAGCAACAAAAGAATGACAATTGCTATCAACCTTTATGGAATAAACTTTTTGGATCCCGGATTTTTCAATTTTTATTACTTTCTCAAATAGATATTCATAATTTATTAAATATTCAAATATTTCCTGATAATCTTGTCCAGACTCTTGTTTAACAATTTGACAAACCTGTTGGTAATTTTTTTTCATATTGCCATATTGATCAAAATTATTTTTTAAAATAAAGCTAGATTTTGTTAATCTTCTAATAAAATCTGAGATAAAAGGAACACAATCTGTTAAGGCGGATTCTTTTTTATAATTCAGTATCACATATTCTAACTTCTTTTTCTTGGTTAAGTTTAAGAAATTGATTTCTTTATAAAATCTCAAAACGGCCCTCTTCCCTCTGATGTATAATTTATTAATTTTTTTATAAGAGTCATATCTTATTGCACTTTCAATTCCAAATCTTAAGAGGATAATCTGCAACCTCCTAATTAATTCTTCACTTTTAGAACAACAACTAAGTTCAACCATCCTTTTACTATAACTTATGCTTCCATCTCCTTCAAAATATGCTCTTAAAAAAGAAACAACTACCTCTTTTGGAGATTGTAATATGAGAGAAGGTATGTTTTTTTTATTAGATTTTACAGGCTTAAGGCCTATATCTTTTAGAAACTTAATCGTGTGAAGGTAATGGCATTCCAATCTTTCATATTCCCTTTTGCCATATGAGCTTGGTTTTATTATGAAATTGTGAAGGGTGCTATCAGGAAAAACCTTCATCCACTTTTCTTTGAATTTCTCTATCCATTCCTTGTCTGAGTTACAAAATTCGATTTTTTTATCCCCCACAAAACCCTCAGACACTAGAGAACCCAGTATAAAGGCCAAATCTTTATTTAGTGTTTTAGGAAGTTTTGTCTCCTTCCTCTTGTTTTCTTTAATGGGCCAATATTTTCTCAAACCAATTTCATTCTTAGGAAAAAAAGAATCTGTTAATCTGTCCAAGACCACAATATCTCCTTCTTTTATATGTTCAAGGGTTTTCCAAAGGAATTTTGGTTTTCCGGTTATATCTTGAGTCAAAGTTAACAATGGATGATTATATGATCCTTGAATAGAATATCCTTTATAGGTAGTAATTTTTAAAGTGGGATGTTTTCCTGAGTCAAACCATTTAGATGCATTATTTATTTTTTTATCTTTAGATAGGATCTTTAATTTTATTTTTTCTTTATCAGAAATTTCATTTATCTTTACCAAACCTTTTTCAGTAACCACTAAAGAATCCCCAGTAATACAATACCTCATTGCTGCTGCTCTGTCTCCGTCAACCGAACCCCAATTTCCCTGACCATTAACCAAAGGATATCTCAAAGAAAAATCTTGGGCCATTCTAACTAAAGCATCATAAACAGCACTATCGCCGTGAGGATGATACTTTCCAAGAACCTCTCCCACAATTCTTGCACTTTTCTTAAATGATCTGTTATGCAACAAACCCATTCCATGCATGGCATATAGAATTCTTCTATGTACAGGTTTTAAACCATCTCTAACATCTGGCAATGCTCTCCCAACAATAACACTCATAGCGTAGTCTATGTAAGACTCTTTCATTTCCTCTTCAATTAATCTTTGTTGGATTTCTTCAGGCATTTTATATCCACCCCTTCATTATCTGGTCCAAGCTGCTTATTTTAAATATGGGCGCTTCAAGTCCTCTTTCTTTTACTCCTGCCAGGAATGTGTCCCGGGAATAATGCCCATATTCCGCAAATAAAAACACAAGTCTCCCATCATATTCTTTCCTTGCTCTAGTTACAGCCGCAAAATCTTCAGCAGAATCGCCAACAACAAGAACATTGGAATTATTACCTATATTCATTGTGTTTAATGCAGTTAAGATTCCTTCTGGGCTTGGCTTAATCTCTTTAACCTCCTCATAACCAACAATAGCATCAAAGTAATCAACTAAACCCTTTGTCTCGAGGTTATGTCGGATTTGTCTAGAGAAATTTGTAGAAACAATTCCTATTTTTGGTCCTTCTGATTCGTGTATTTTTCTTAGTGCTTCATTCACCCCGGAATAAAGGGGAATGCCTTTTTCTGATATAACTTCATCCATATATTTTTTAAATTCAGAAACTATATCTCCATAAATTTCTTCTTTAGTAAATCCTAATTCTAAATAACCTTTTCTCCAATCATGCGGAAACCAGGATCTAAATTCATCAAGATTCATCTTGAATTTTTTCCCATGCTTTTCACAAATATGTCGATAAAATGAATAAATTGTTTTCAATGAATCTACAATGACCCCATCGTAATCTAATAAAACTGCTTCAATTTGGAGGGGATGTAATATTCTGGACATTTTAAATATCTAAATTCTTAACCTCCTTGGCATATTTTGAAATAAATTCTCTCCTGGGCTCAACTTCTTCTCCCATTAATATGCTGAATATCTCATTAGCTACAACACCATCATCAATAGTAACCTGCTTCAAAATTCTATTTTCAGGATTCAAAGTAGTTTCAGCTAACTGGTCAGGATTCATTTCACCCAAACCTTTGTATCTTTGAATATTAAGTTTTCCTTCACCACCAACAAATTGTTTTAGCTCATCATCATTTTTCAGATAGTAGTCTTTTTTATTCATCCTAACTTTGTACAATGGAGGAAGGGCAATATACAAATAACCAGCATCTATTAATGGTTTCATATATCTGTAAAAGAAAGTCAATAGCAAAGTAGTAATATGGCTTCCATCCACATCACTATCAGTCATAATAATTATCTTATGATATCTTGCCTTACTAATATCAAAATCATCTCCAACTCCTGTTCCAATAGCACTAATTAATGTAGAAATTTCATTATTCTTAAAAACCTTGTCTATTCTTGCTTTTTCAACATTAAGAATCTTTCCCCTTAATGGAAGAATTGCTTGGAACTTTCTATCTCTTCCTAATTTTGTACTTCCTCCTGCAGAATCTCCTTCTACAATAAATATTTCTGATTTAGAAGGATCTCTTTCCTGGCAATCAGCTAATTTTCCAGGTAAACTCCCAGATTCAAAAACAGACTTTCTACGAGCTAACTCCCTTGCCTTTCTTGCCGCCTCTCTAGCCTTAGCAGCATTAATACACTTGTAAATAATTTGTTTTGCAACATTGGGATTTTCTTCAAAAAAGCTTCCCAGTTTAGAATAGACAACAGAACTAACAATACCTTTAACATTTGAATTTCCTAACTTGGTTTTTGTCTGTCCTTCAAACTGCGGATTAGGAACTCTTGTAGAAATAACAGCGACCAACCCTTCTCGAGCATCACCACCACTTAATTTCATTCCATTAATATTATTCTTTTTAATGTAATCATTTAGCACCCTCGTTAATGCAGTTAAAAATCCAACTAAGTGTGTTCCGCCTTCAACAGTATTGATATTATTGCAAAAGCTATGGACCGCTTCCTGATATCCATCATTGTACTGCAAGGCAATATCAACCCGGATCATGTCTTTTTCAGCACTAAAACAAATAGGTTCTTTGATCAAAACATTTTTATTACGATTAATATCTTTAACAAAAGCACCAATTCCACCTTCATAAAAAAATTCTTTTTTATTATTATCTCTTTCATCCTCTAGTATAATCTTTAAACCAGAATTTAAATATGCCAACTCTTTCAATCTTTTAGAAAGAATATCAAAACTAAAATCAGTATCTTCAAATATTTCATTATCTGGGATAAATGTTATTTCTGTTCCTGTCTCTCCAGTATCACCCAGAACCTCTAATTCCGTAATTTTTTCTCCTCTCTCGAATTTCATGCCATATATCTTATTATTTCTTTTAACCTTTACCTCTAAGAACTCAGATAAAGCATTAACAACAGAAATACCAACACCATGTAATCCTCCTGCCACCTTGTAAGTTTTTTTGTCAAATTTACCCCCTGCATGCAAAACAGTCATTACTACTTCAACAGCAGGTTTTTTCTCAATAGGGTGCAAATCAACAGGAATTCCTCTTCCATTATCAGAAATAGTAACCCCTTTATTTTTATGTAGAGTAACCTTAATAGTATCACAATGTCCACCTAGAACTTCATCAATACCATTATCAACAGCTTCATAAATGAGATGATGTAAACCCCTAACACCTGTATCACCAATATACATGGCAGGCCTTAAGCGAACCGCTTTTAGGCCTTTTAAGACCTGAATTTTATCTGCACCATATTCTACATCTTTCATTTTTATTACACTAAATATAGCGTTTTAACGCCTTATAACCTCAAAAATCATCCTTTTTCAATAAATTAAAAAAGAATTTCCCTCTTTAAAAACCTTTCTCCTTCTAAAACCCCTTTTTTTAGCCATTACAGGCAATTTTAAGCCTTGTTTTTCAAAAAGAATGGAAAGATTTAAAAACCTAAATCAAGAACCAAAGATTTCTTCAAAAAAAAACAAAAACTTTATAAACCCCATCTTAACTCACTGCCTTAATGAAAATAATCCTAGATACAAACTTTTTCCTATCAAATCTAGACATCTTTTCAGAAATACAAAGAATAATAAATGAACCCTATGAACTTTACATAATTGACAAAACACTTGAAGAACTTAAGCATAAAAAAGGTGAAAAATTAGCAAAAGAACTAATTCAAAAGAAAAACATCAAGATACTAGAAACAGAAAAGAATAAAAACGTTGATAATCTGCTTTTAGATTTAGCAGACAAAGAAAGGTTCATTGTCGCAACACAAGACAAGGAACTAAAACAAAAATTAAAACAAAAAAATATAAAAATAATAACAATACGCCAAAAAACACATTTGGTTTTTGAATAAAAATGTTTTATGAAGTTAAAGTTAGGGGCCATATAAGGGTTAATCCAAGTCTTTTTAAAGAAGATGTAAAAAAAGCAGTGCTCTCAAAACTTAATGAGCAATTTGAAGGTTTTATTTCAAAGGAACTGGGATTATTAATAGCAATTTCTTCAATAGACAACATTGGAGATGGAATAATTATTCCAGGAGATGGTGCAGCATACTATGACACAACCTTCACAGCACTAACGTACAAACCAGAGCTGCAGGAAGTTGTTCTTGGAAAAGTATCAGATATTACTGACTTTGGTGCATTTCTGGATATTGGAACAATAGACGGAATGATACACGTAAGTCAAACAATGGATGATTATGTAAGCTTTTCAAAATCTAATGTTTTAACAGGAAAAGAATCCAAAAAAATCCTAAAAGTAAACGACAGATGTAGGGCAAGAATAATTGCAATTTCCTTTAAGGATCCAACAAACCCAAAAATTGGATTAACAATGAGGCAGGCTTCAATGGGTAACCTTAAATGGATCGAAGACGAACTAAAGAAAAAGGAGAAAAAAGCTAAATCCAAAAAATGAAGAAAGTATGCAAGGTATGCAAAATTTTTGTAAAAGGAAATGAATGTCCAATATGTAAAGGTAACCAGCTTAGTGATAGCTGGCAGGGAAAACTTTACATTCTTGATGCAGACAAATCAGAAATAGCAAAGAAAATTAATATTAAGCAAAAAGGAGAATATGCAATAAAAGTAAGATGAAGATAACCAAGATAGAAGAAACAAATTTTCCTTTACTGCATAGAAAAACATTTGTGTATTCAGCAGAGTTTGAAGGACCAACACCAAAAAAAGATGATTTCATTAAAACAATATCTGCTCAGCTAAAAACTAAACCAGAATTAATATCAATAAAAAAAATACAGCAAATATTTGGAGAAAATAGAGCAAAAGTTATTGTTAATATTTACAGTTCAGTTGAAGATCTTAAAAAAATTGAAAAAATAAAAGAAACTAAAAAAGAAGAAAAACCCAAAGAGGAAGTAAAAGAAGAAAATGGCAAAGAAACCAAAACCAAAGAACAAGAATCCGAGCCAAAAGTGGACAAAGTACAAGATAAGCAATGACAAAGTAGAAAGAGAACAAATATGTCCAAGATGTGGCCCAGGATATTTTTTAGCTCAGCATAAAAATAGATCTACTTGTGGAAATTGTGGTTATACAGTTTTTAAAGAAACTAAAAAAGAAGAAAAACCTAAAGAATAATGGAAAACTGTGTTTTTTGTAAAATTGTTAAGGGAGAGATTCCCTGTTATAAAATTTATGAAGATGATGAATTTCTTGCATTTTTAGATATTTATCCCAATGCTAAAGGGCAGTCATTAGTCATTTCAAAAAAACATTATGATTCTTATGCTTTTGATATGCCAGAAGAAGAGTACCTTAAATTAATGAAAGCCACCCGTAAAGTTGCTAAACTAATTGATCAAAATCTTGGTGTTAAAAGAACAGCAATGGTTATGGAGGGTATGGGGGTTAATCATGTTCACATTAAATTATATCCAATGCACGACCTAGCAGAAAAATATGAAGAGATAATAGCTGCAGAAAAAAGATTCTTTGAAAAATACCCCGGATATATCACAACCTTAATAGGACCTGAAGCAGATCACAAAGAGCTTACAGAAATTGCCAAGAAAATAAGGGGAGAACACTAGTTTATTTTATATTTTAGATAATAGAATTATTTATATTTCTTTTAATAATAAAAAAGTATATGAAAAAAAGAAGAAAATATAAATTATATCGCTATGATACCAGATTAAGATTAGACGCACCCCACAAATTAGTATACCAAGGAAAAGAAGATTCTTATCTCGTTTTTTCAGTTACCAAAAGAGAGACACAATATAGAAGAAAACAAACCGCACATATTAAGATCCCAATTGAAAGAATAGGGGAAAATTCAGAAATAAAAATTCTTAAGTGGAGATTTAATATAATTGGATCCCCACTGGAAAACCTTGTCATATTAGAATATTTAGGAAAAACAAAATAATTATTTATTAGAGGTGTATACAATCTCAACCTTATGCCCTTTCTCTAAAGCTTCATTGTAACAAACATCCATTATCTCAGCTTCAATATTTTCCTCAATCTTATCTTTTGAATATTTTCTTTTTTTCAATCTTTGTCTTAGCTCTTTAATATCACACTTAGTAATGTAGCATTTATCAACATATTTAGGATCCAGATAATGACCCAAATGAGAATCAATAACTAAACCTTTTTTATTTTTTTGAATAATCTCGATTAATTTTTTAACAAGTTTCTCCACATCAACAATCTTACATTTCCTTTCTTTATCATAACCAGAACTTAAATCATATTTCTTTATTAAATTATTAACATCAACATAATCTAAATCTTTTTCTTTAGCCAGTTTCTTAGCCAAAGTTGTTTTTCCAGTACCAACACAACCAGAAACAACAATTGCTTTAATTGCCATTTTGACCTATCATCTCCTTGTAAACAGACAAGTACCGTCTTATAAAATATTTCACAAAACCCTCCTCTTCTTTTTTAAGTGCTTTGTAGTAAGAGTTCCTTCTTTTATATTCTATAATTAGAATCGGATATCCAGAATGCCATAATATGTGATTCATTAAAAGCCTCCCAACCCTGCCATTGCCGTCTCCAAAAGGGTGAATCACCTCAAACCGATAGTGTACCCTTGCAGCCAACTCAACAGGGTTCATACGAGGGTAGCTTTCTTTAATAAAAATCATAAGTTTGTTCATAAGCTTTTTTACATCTTGCCAGTCCAGAGCAACATAATCCCCCACCCTGACACGATAATCTCTGTATTTTCCTGCTATATCTTTTTTTGTTTCTCCAAAGATTTCTTTGTGCCATTTCAAAATCAGGGAATTTGTTATTTTTTCTTTTTTGTTAAGCATTTCAATAAAAACTTTGCTATGTGCCTCTGCTTCTTTGATATCTCTTAATGGCTTGTTGGGAGCAATTTTATTGTGGATTATCTCTCTTGCTTCTTCCAAAGAAATTGTAGATCCCTCAATAGCATTAGTGTTATAAGTAAAATCAATGGAAATCTCTTCCTTTTGTTTTCTTTTAATGCTTGCAGGAAGGTTTTTCCATTCTCTTTGAAATGATTTTCTTATAGATTCTAGTTTGTCATACATATCCTTTTGAACTTCTTTTTTAAATTCGGCCTTAATCTTTTCTATATTTTTAGGAACATTTGCGCCGAGATATTTTTCTTTGGTAATCACTTTCTTATTTTTTCTAAAGGAATGTTGAATATAGAAATATTTTTTCTTGCCTTTTTTTCTTTCCAGAATCCTCATAATATTCATTACCATTACAATATATTTAAATGTTTCTATTTTCCAATAAAAGTAATGGTAATCCGCATTATTAACCTACACCTGCAAATAATCTAGAATCATCAACATCCCACAATCCAATTTTAGCCCCAGCATCTAACCAGCCATGGGCATAATTTAAAGCAGCAAAAGCATTTAATAATTCACCCTTTTTTCTGAAATGTTTTGCATCTTTTAAATATCTTTCAACCATATCCAAAAAATCTTCCCTTGCAGAATTCAAATTTAGGTTTTCAGGAGCCTCTTTGGCTTTTTTCAAAGCCTCTGTGGTTAATATAAAGTATTTATCTATTCTCTCAACTATTTCTTCTTTCTTTTCCTTTTTTCCTTCTTCATTCTTTTTCGTTGCCATTTCCATCTCATTTGGCGTTTTTTCTTCCACCTTCTTGAGCTCCGTTTCATA
>JAFCDT010000030.1 GCA_017609525.1 Candidatus Woesearchaeota archaeon
ACCCTGGTTCTTTGTAGATCGAGAGAATTTACTCAAATACCCAAAAGCCCTTTCTAATCTCACTTTAACCCCCCTCGGACTTTAAACCTCAAAACATCATTAATAAGCTTTTCTGTGCTTAAGAAGCCCTATCTCTTACCTTTACCAAATTCTTTAGTATATAATATTCAACAGGGAGGAGAAAAAATAAATATTTCAGCCTAAGAAGCATTGTTTGCCTAAAAATATACTCTACTGGCTCAAGAAATATTCTTAATCCCAAAGGTAATTTTCTAATATTCCTACCAGTCCTGCCAGTGGCAAATTGAAAATAAAACAACACCTGTTGTACTATTTTTTCATATTTCTTTGGAACCCAGGGAGTATTTTGTTTATATTGTGAAAATTTAGACCATCCCTCAAATGTTTTAGGAGGCTTAAATCCGATTTCTTTTGCCTTTTTGTATAAATCAGAACCAGGATAGGGCTGATAAATAAACAATAGTTGGGTGTTTGTTTTGGGATCCAATTTCCACAATTTGTACATTAGCCTAAAAGTTGCTTCAGTCTCTTTTTTAATATAATTCGGGTCTTTTGAAGGCACACCAATAAAAAAAGACCCCATTACTCCTATGCCGTATTTTTTACAAAGTGAGTAAAATTCTTTTATTTGTTTCACTGTAATGTCTTTCTTAATTAATTTCAAATTATCTTCTAAACCAGACTCTGCCCCAATACTGATACTTTCTAAACCACTGTCTTTCAATATTTCCCAAGTTTCTGGCTTATAATTTAAAAAGTTATCAACCCTGCCAGCAACCTTGCCCCATCCCAAACCCAGTCTTTTTAATTCCTTGGCTATCTTAACAACTCTTTCTTCATCAATAAAAAAATTGTTGTCAAAAAATAAAATAGCACCAATTTCAGGGTAATCTTTTTTTAATCTTCTTAAATCTGCAATAACTCTTTCAGCAGTTAATGCTTTCCACACCCCTTTATACACTGCCCGGTCTGCGCAAAAAGCACATCTGTAAGGGCAACCTTTGCTTGATATATATGTTAAAATCTTTTTACCATAAGAAGATTCAAATAGATATCTCGGAACATCAACCAAATGATAAGGGTATGGAGGGAAATTATTTGGGTCTTCAAACTCTCTGTCATTGTTATGGACTGTTTTACCATCTTCTTTGTAACTAACCCCCTTAATCCCTTTCAACGACTTTTTATTTTCTAAAGCCTTGACTAATTCATAAAAAGTTCTTTCTCCCTGCCCTCTAACTACAATATCAACATATTCATTTTCCAATGTCTGTTCAGGCAACAAGCTAGGATGCCACCCGCCCCATACAATTGGAACATTGGGATTCGCTTTTCTTACTAATTTAGCAATTTTTAATCCTTCCTCAATCTGCAATCCAGTAACAGAAGTAAGTGCCAAACAAATAGAATTTTTAGCAGATTCAACCACTTTATTAACATCATGTTCACAATCAAAAATCCTAATGTCATAATCTTCTTGTTCTAATAAAGAAGAAATCGCAATCATCTCTAAGGGAATGGGCAAAGGCTTCATTACCTCTTCAGATTTCGGATCATATAATGTTATGGTTTTCATTTATATGTTTCACAATAAAATATATCCAAAAAAAGATAGCTATTTAAATAGTTTTATATCAAAAAACAATTATATGCAAGAATTAGATAAATCCATTAAAACAATTGCAAAAGGAAGCGGAATAATTTTTATAGGCATAATTCTCTCAAAAATCTTAACATATATTTATAGAGTTATAGTTGCAAGAATTGGCGTAGAGGAATATGGTTTATTTTCCATTGGACTTGCAGTAATCAGTTTCCTCGCAATCATTACTTCTTTGGGGTTAGGAGAAGGTGTTGTACGATACGTGTCTTACTATATTGGTAAAAACGAAGAAACCAAAGCGAGGAGTGTCATTAAATCAAGTTTATTAATTACCGGAACCGCTAGTTTTATCATAGCAACTTTTTTAATTATTTTTTCAGGCTGGATCTCTACAAATATTTTTCATGATAGCTCTTTAACTATCATTCTTGCAGTATTTGCAATTGCTTTGCCTTTGGATGTTATCAAAAAAATAATCCTAAGTGCTATAAGAGCCTTCCAAAAAATAGAGTATGATCTTTATTCTAGAAATATAATAGAAAACATTGCTAAGATATTATTAACCCTGTTACTTATTTATCTTGGTTTTGGGATTCTTGGAGTAGTAATAGGTTATGTTGCTGCTTTTGCCATAAGCCTTGTTGTATCAATTTACTTCCTTCGAACAAAAGTGTTTTCATTAGAAGGAACCACAACTAAAATAAGATATAAAGACCTTATGTATTATTCTCTTCCACTTTTATTTGCAGGAGTAATGTTGTTTGTTATGGGGTGGATAGATACACTAATGATTAGTTATTTTAAAACATCTGTTGATGTTGGCCTTTATAATGCAGCGCTGCCTTTGGCTCAATTACTATATCTATTTCCTTATGCCCTATCATTCCTTTTCTTACCAACACTTTCAACTTTGTATGCTCAAAACAAGAAAGAAATTGTTAAACCTCTTTACCATACTCTCACAAAATGGATTTTTCTAGTGAATCTCGCTCTCTTAGCAGGCATTGTTTTATTTTCTAAACAAATAATAAATACAATTTTTGGAAAGGAATATTTAACCCAAACAATTATCATGGGAAAAGAAATACTGCCCGTCCCACTATCTCTAATCATCCTATCTTTGGGTTTGTTTTTTGGTTATTTTATGATGCTTGGTTCTAACTTTTTTCTTGTTGCCAAACAAACAAAGATAATCTTATTTAACACATCAGTAATAGCAGTCCTCAATCTAATCTTGAACATGGTTTTAATACCTGCCTATGGTATTCTCGGGGCTGCAATCTCGACTAGTTTTTCATTCTTTATTATGGGGTTATTATTGTTAGTAGAAATTAGAGCTAAATTAAAGATCTGGCCTTTTAATATAAAATATCTTCGTGTCCTAGTTGCAGTAATAATCTCATTTGTTTTGACATATTTTATTTCAAGATTAATTCATTTTAATAAAGATGCATATTCTCTTTTTGTTAACGGGGCAATATTTATAATCATTTACCTAATTGCCCTCTTGATTACTAAATCTTTTGAAAGAGCAGATATTATGATCCTAAAGACAATAGAAACCAAAACAGGCATTACCTTAAGACCATTAAAAAAAATCTTAAGAAAGTTTATCTAATATTTTATCTTTGTAGTGTTGAATTGTGAGGTTCATTGCTTTATTGATCGTTTTCAGAGGATGTTTCCTCTTTGCTTATATCTTTAAATGATTATCATAGACAAAGCACCAAAATATCTTTGATGATTTTTTAATCTCTCCTGAGAAGACATTCTTGATCTTTTAGGAATATTATCTGTTTCTTTAACAACATCAGGATTGTATATCTTTACCTCATGACCTGCCTGTTTTAAAACGCTAGCAAGATAGCCAACACCCGGCTGGAAATAGAAGGGCTTAAATTCAATTCCTTGCAACCTTAAATAAGGATGAGTCATTAACCCTCATCCAAAAGTCACCCCGCATCCCCTGCAAAGAGCTATTCTTTGTCTTTCCCCCCTCTTCATTTTCTTTAACATGTTAATTCTTTGTTTACTGTAATAAATATCCAGAAATTTTTCTTTTTTTATATCGCCCAAAACACCTTTAGCATTAATATCAACACAACAAGGAGTTACTCTTCCATCTGCCAATATCACAATACTATTCAAGATAATATCACAAAAACCATCTTTTGGTGCATACTGGTTGCCTTTCTTAGCCATTTCTTTTATTTTTTCATCAAAGTCTTCTTTTCCATCCCAGTTATGTGGCAACCTTGGCATGTACCCATCTGCTTTTTCTATTAGTTCCAAGAATTCTTTGCTTTTTTTTGCATCTGGAGCTATAAGAGATTCTATTACTGTTTTAATCTTTGTATTTTTATCAAGAAAACTATTTACTTTTTTAATCACCATCCCCCAGTTGGATCCTCTTCTATTGTATTCATAATCTTTTTTATTTCCTCCGTCAATACTAAATCTTATCTCATCTATTGCACCTGTGTTAAGGATTGCATCTTCCCATTTGTCTAGCAGGGTGGCATTTGTAATTATATTTACCCATGGAAAATTTTTTCCTTTTTCTTTAAACTCTGATTTTTTACTTTTTATAAATTTAAGAATCTCACCAAAATTAGGATTCAATAAACTCTCCCCCCCATTGAATAAAGCAATCTCTCTTATTTTAATTCTGTCATCCAAAATCGCATTTAGAATTTTCTTAAAAAGTTCAATGCTCATAAAATCTTTCCTTTTTCCATCCAAAGGACACGAACGACATTTTAGATTACACAATCCACTTAATTCAATATTGAGTATTCCTATTTTAGTTTTAAACAACCTTAACCTAGAGTTTAGTATGTTATGATAATACATGAATAAATACTTATAATCATCTTTATTTTTTTTATAATGGTTAGAAATAGTTTTAGTTAAAGGGTTTTTTGGATTATCTAAAACTCTTTTCGCAATTTTCTTTATTTTGCTCAAAACACCCGACATTTTAATTTTTTAAATATCTATCAAAAAACAGCTTCATAGCAGATTTCGCTCTATTTGGATAACTTCTAACCTTTTTATTCAAAACCTCTCCACTAATAAAACAACCATGTGTACAATAACATGTAGGGATTATTTTTCTTTGTTTATTTGCTTTATCGCCAAACCAGATTTTATTAAAGTCAAAATCAACATCATGCAAATTCCCTGCAGGTTTCATAAATTCACATATTGCTACATCGCCATTAGGATATATCACTCCTGTTTCTGTACCAGCAGTACATCTAACAACCGCCTTTTCATTTTCTAGCATATCAAGAAGATAAGCAAACATGTTGTACTGGCTGGCCTGCCTTACAAACTCTAAAGGAGTTTTTCCTCTTTTAGCAAAAACCCGAGCAAGAATCTTTCTTAATTTAGGAATATCTTCTTTATCTAAAAATAAACTTTTGTCTTTTGGATGATAGAATTCATTTGAAAATTCCTTGCAAACTCCTGCAGACGCCTCCCCCCTAACCAATTCTAAAAATAAAGGAACCTTAAGTTCATTATCAACAAAATCATATATTTTCTCAAGATTTTTATAGTTTGTTTTCATTACAACAGTTCTTAAACACATCTGGAAGTTCTTGTATTTTTTCAAGAAGGGCCTTAGTTTTTTAGTAGTCTCGATTACAGTTTTAAATGCTCTATTACTCCTTCTAATTTTATTATGGAACTCTTCTAACCCATCTAAACTCATATTAACATTAACAACCGCTTTAACATTCTGTAGAATTTCTTCAACAACCTTGGGAATTTTTTCTGTTAAAAGACCATTAGTCATTAAACCAATTCTTTTTATTCCATACTTTTCTAAAACCTTACAAATCTCAACCAGATCATTTCTTAAGAAAGGTTCACCTCCGCTTAAAGTAACTCCTTTTGGTTTAGCTTGCTTTATAATTTTCTCTAGTTGCTCAATAGTTATCTGATTTACAGCTTTGGATTCTAACTCCTTGTGATAAAAGCAGTGTTCACACTTTAAGTTACATGCATCAATCAAGTATATTATCAAAGTGTTTATTTTTTTCATATTTGCCTCTTAACAGATTTATCAGCAACATAAAAAAACAAATTGGGCTTTTTTATAGTTATGCATCTGACAAATCTTCCAAGTTGATGATAAAATAATCCCAAAAAATCCAAAAAGTAAAATAAGGGAAATAGGTATTTTTTTCCTGTATATTTTATCTGTCCCAAAGCCTTTTTAAATGCAACAGCAGGAAAGACTAAAAAGTAATATGGTCTAAATATTCTTTTCTCTCTATTAACAAACATAAAAACAATATCACCCCTTCCAGCAATATAATTCTGTTTTAAAACTCCCCCAAGATTCATCTTATGTAAATGTTTTACCTTGGCATTTTCATTAAAAACTAATTTATATCCTTTTTTGAATGTTTGATAGTTAAGATTAAAATCTTCTGAACCATCTTTAGGACCAAACAATGGATTAAACCCTCCAACCTCTAAAAACACTTTTTTTAACATAGCCAGATTATTCGATTCAAAAAAAGAAGGATCTTTTAGCCTTCCTTCACTAATCCCTCTTTTAACATTACAACTTTGCCATAATCCGATCAATCCTTTTTCCTCATGAAAGATGTAGCCCCCGCCAACCACACCAATATTCTCTTTTTTAAAACTATCAACCATCTCTTTTAACCAGGTTCTTTCAGCAATACAATCATCATCGGTAAAAACAACTATCTTCCCTCTTGCATTTTTAACCCCATTATTTCTCGCAATCCCTGGACCCATATTCTTCTGCCTCAGATATCTCAAATTTTTGTGCTCTTTTTGTAAACCCTTAATCATTTGAGGGGTTCCATCAGAAGAACCATCATCAACTATAATAATTTCATAATCATCAAAACTTTGATTAAGTAAGGCAAGAATACATTCCTTGAGACTCTTTTCTCTATTATGTGTGGGAACAATAACACTAGCTTTCATTTTTTCCCCAAGAAGTTTGTTTAATTATAAAACTTCTTTTATCTTCTCCACAACAAAAGCAATTTCTTCTTCATTCATTTCCTGACTATCTGGAAGAATTAAACCGCGGTTAAAAACATCTTCAGTAACAGGAAGCTCAACAGGAAACATTTCTCTATAAGGAATTTCATATTTTTTAAAATTAGCAACAACTCTGTCCCTAACTTCTTTATTTTTAAAAAGAACAGCATACATCCAGAAATTATATCTCATTCCATCATGTTCTTTCATTAATTCAACATCTAAATCTTTTAATAACTCATTATAAACATTAATCACCCTTCTCTTATCATGTATAAATTTGTTCATTTTCTTTAATTGTGCAATACCAACTGCCGCTTGCAAATCAGTCATCCTGTAATTATAACCTAAAAAATCATGGAAAAAATGAGGTTTTCCTATTCTGTCTCTTTCAGCTCTTCCTTCTTTTTTTCCTTGAGCCCTCAAAGAATCAATTTTTTTCTTGAATTCTTCATTATTTGTAACGCACATCCCGCCCTCTCCAGTCGTAATATATTTATTTCCATAAAAAGAAAAACAGGATATATCTCCAAAGGCCCCTAACTTTTTACCATTGTATTCTGAACCTAAAGATTCTGCGCAATCCTCTATAACGTATAAATTATGTTGCTTGGCAAAGGCCATTATTTTATCCATATCGCAAGGATTCCCAAACATGTGTGTCAACAATATTGCCTTTGTTTTGGGTGTCAAACATTTTTCCAATAAATCAGGATTTAGACAAAAATCTTCTTTTCTAATGTCAATAAAGACTGGTTTTGCATTAACATATTTAATTGCATTTACAGCAGCAACAAAATTAAAACTGGGCACAACGACTTCATTCCCTTCCTTAATATCCAAAGCCCTTAAAGCTAAATGCAATGCAGCAGTACCACTAGAAACAGCCAAAGCATACTCTGAACCAATGTATTTTTTAAAATCCTCTTGAAATTTTACAATATACTCATAACTTGCTAAATTTCTAGACCTAATACATTCTACCGCTGCCTTTTCCTCTTCTTCGCCTATTTTTGGCATGTAAAATGATATCATTTTTAAGATAAAATAGACCTAATTATTGATTTATAAAGTTTATATGTTTTACAGACTAATTATTGATTTATAAAGTTTATATGTTTTACAGAATATATTTTTAAAAAGATACAAATGTACCGTAGCAATAAAATTACGCAGGACCAGATAACAAAAAATTACATGGAATTGGTATAGACAAATTTCTGTCTCCAGTAAATGAATGTAATGAGTTATTTAAGGAATTTAACCCAAGATTGGATTATCCTCAACCAGAACTAAAATTCGCTCAGAAGATTATTTGAAGCTGCAATGTGAAAATGCAGTAGAAATGGAGTATAAATTAAAGCTACTTATGGATTGCTTAACCGCTTAGCAAAACCAACAAACTTCTCAGCTAATTTTTCATTAGTAAATCCTTCTAAAACTTTTTTTCTTCCAATCTTAACCATTTCCTTGCCAATTTTAGGGTTGTCCATTATCATTTCTATTTTTTCTTTCAACTCATCTGGGTTCCTTTCTCCATACATTATTGCATCTTTTCCCAAAACTTCATCAACAGTGCTAGAACTACTACCAATGATAGGAACTCCACAAAGAATAAACTCAGCAGTAAATCTTCCAAATTGCTCTTTCCAGTAAGGCATGGTTAAAGAAGCAGCAATACCCAAATCACAGGCACTATAATACCTTGGCAATTCAGTTCCTTTAACAGGACCAATGAAAAGAATCTTATTAATTATCCCTAATTCTTCAGCCCTCTTAATTACCCTTTGCCTATATTCCTCTCCACCATAATAAATAACCATCAGCCTGAAATCTTTTTTTAACTTGCCTAATGCCTCCACAATAAT
>JAFCDT010000004.1 GCA_017609525.1 Candidatus Woesearchaeota archaeon
CATTTGAAAAAATGATGGAAGAGGTTAACAAATTCCAACCAGATTTTACAATCATTAACACTTCTACACCAACAATTAACCTTGATTTAAAAACAGCATCAGAAATAAAAAAAACAGGCTCAAAAATAATAATGTATGGTGAGCACATAACTGCAAGGTACAAAAATCTGGTAAACAATAAAGAGCTAGATTATGCAATTCTTGGAGAACCAGAAACCCCGATTATGAATATTCTAAAAGGGAAACCAAAATCCAAAGGAGTGGCATTTAAAGATTTTGATGGAGGAGTTTGGCAAGAACCGGATTTAGATAAATTGCCCTTTCCAGCTTATGATCTGCTTCCAAATTATAAATATCCATTAACCTTATTAACCTTAGAAAAATGGACCTTTGTAAGATCTGGTCGTGGTTGTCCTTTTGGATGTATTTATTGCGTGGTTCCATTAATGTCAGGAAGGAAGGCAAGGTATCACTCAACAGAGTATATGCTTAAACAACTACAGTGGTTAGATTCTATTGGCATTCATGTATGGATGTTTTGGGATGAATTAGCAACACTAAACAAAAAAAGAATGCTAGAAATTTGCGAAGGAATAGTTAAACTAAATTTAAATAAAAAAAATAAATGGTTTTGCACAACTCGTGTAGACGTTTTTGATGAAGAACTAGCAAAAAATATGTCTAAAGCCAATTGCAAAATGCTTGCATTTGGCCTGGAATCAGGAAACCAAGAAGTTTTAGATAAGAATCAAAAACAAATAACATTAGAGCAATCAAAAAGAGCAGTTAAATTAGCAAAAAAATACAAAATGAGGACAATTGGTCATTTTATTTTGGGTTTGCCTGGTTCAACAGAAAAGACAGAACAACAAACAATAAATTTTGCTAAAAAACTAAAATTGGATTTTGCACAGTTCTATGTAGCCACACCATTTCCAGGAAGCCAATTTTACAAAATGGTTCAGGATAATAACTGGTTTAAAGATAAAAACTGGAAAAAAGTAGAACAAGGCTCTGTAGCCATCTCATATCCTGAATTTCCTTCACATAAGATTCATTACATGAGAAGAAAGGCATACCTTGGTTTTTATCTAAGACCTTCAGCCATTTACCGCGGTTTAACTGCAATGTCCCCAAAAGCTATATTAAAGATGCCGTTTTCATATATACCAACCTTTTTTAGGTGGATGATTAAATGAAAAAGATAGATTATAAAATAATACTGTTAATAGCAATTCTATTATTGGCTTTTATCCTAAGAATTATTTTCCTTAGTGCACCACAAACAGTTTGGTGGGATGAAGCAGAGTATTTAGCAACAGCAAAACACTGGGCATTGGGAATCCCCTATGATATTGGGCAACAAAGACAACCACTATTGCCGATATTACTTACAATTTTTTATTTTATAGGAATTTCTAGTTTACCAATACTAAAATTCTTTACAGTAGCAATACCTTCTACATTGGCAGTCTTGGCAACCTACCTATTAGGAAAAGAGATGTATGACGAGAAAATAGGATTAATTTCATCATTTATTATGGCGGTTTGCTGGGTTCCAATATTTTGGACAACAAGGGTTTCAACAGATATGTTAGGACTAACTCTTGGTTTGTTTGGTTTTCTTTTCTTTTATAAGTATACAAAAAAGAAGAAATTATCTTCTATATTGCTGGCAGCTTTATTCCTTGGTTTAGGATTACTAACCAGGATAGGCGATATCTTACCAATAGGAATAGTAATTCTTTATCTATTAATAACACAACACATTAAAATATTCAAAGATAAAAACTTATATTATGCTCTTGGATTGGGAATTTTAATTATAGTCCCATACCTCATATGGAACTATTTTTATCACGGAAAAATTCTTGCTTTTTGGGGAGGGTATTTTGGTACAGAAACAACAGCCTTTAAACTTTCTAGGCCAATAGCATGGCACCTTCTAAGTTTCTTCAAAACATATCCAGAATGGATATTTTTAATTTTCTTAATAATTGGAGCAATAACTTTAATCAACCTAATAATAGGTTTTGATCTGATCTATAAAAAACAAAACAAAGAACTCAAGGCAGACCTTTTTACAGTTTTAATGATTTTAATACCAATGATTTTCTTTATATTTATAGAAAGAAATGCAGAACCGAGATGGGCGATAATTATAAGCGCAGCTTTATTTTTCCTTATTGCAAAAGGGTTGTTATTAGTTTTTGACTTTATTAAAAAATACAACAAACAAATAGCTATGATTTTTATGGTCATAGTCTTATTGGCAGGAGCATACCCCCACATAACAACAGCAAAGCAGTTAATAGATGTTAGAAAAGGGACATTTGCAGGTTTAGCAGATTCAGGAGCATGGCTTAAACAAAATTCCAATCCTGATGATATAATCTTTAGCAGTGCAGTTCCTCAGCATAGTTATTATGCAGAAAGACTAGTAAAAGGTTTTCCACCAACAGAAGAGATATTTGAAGAAAGGGTTAAAGAACTAAAACCAAGATATTTTGTGATATCCCAGTTTGAAAAATCCCCCCAATATGCATATATCTATCCTCAAAATCATCCAGAAAAATTAAGACTTGTAAGTGGTTTATTTTCAGATCCAGAAAAAACAAAACCTATCTTATTAATTTATGAATTTATATCCTAAAAATGGCACAAGTATGTTACTCTAAAAGTCTTAATGAGCAGTTTTTGTTAAGACTAAAACAAGAACTAAAAGAAAATTTTAAGGATTGTAGACAAATAGCAATAAAGATCCATTTTGGAGAACCAGGAAATAAAACATCCTTCAAACCAGAAGACATAATGCCAATAATCAATTTATTAAAAGAACTTAATTTTGGTTTTTTCTTATATGACTCTCCGGTGGCCTATTCAAGCCCAAGGAACAATCCAATAACTCACAAAGTCATAGCCTTAAAGAAAGGGTGGGGCAAACTTGGAAAGCTCATAAATAAAGAAGATTTTATCGAGGCAAAAGGTAAAAATCTTACATATCAAGTATGCAAACCCTTGACCAGTGCAGACGGAGTTCTAGTGATAACTCACCTCAAAGGACATATCTGTAGTGGTTTTGGAGGGGCAATCAAAAATCTGGGCATGGGGGCTTTAACAAAAAAAACAAAAAAAGATATTCATGCTGGAGGGGAACCCATATTTGAAGGAGAATGTACTCAGTGCAAGTCTTGTGAACTGGCTTGCCCATTGGGAACGCTTAAGGTTAAAGATAAACCAATATTTGGAACCTGTTATGGTTGTTCTAATTGCGTTTATGCCTGTCCAAATAATCTAATAAAACCAAAAGTAAACAATTTTGATATTTTGTTAGCAGAAGGGGCATCATTAGCTCAAAAAAACTTCAAGAAAGTTTATTATATTTCATTTCTAAAAAACATAACTAAAGAATGTGATTGTGAAAGAAATCCAAAAGAAATAATAGCAAAAGATTGTGGTTTTTTACTAAGTAAGGATGGGGTAGCAATTGATAAGGCTGCATATGATATAATAACAAAAAATTCTTCAGAAGATGTCTTTTTAAAACATAATAAAAAATCAGGACTCAAGCAAGTTCAAGAAGCAGAAAGATTTGGTATGGGTTCTCAAGATTATGAGTTAAAGAATCTTTAATCTCTTACTAAACTTACTTCCGATAATTTTCCAATCATATTTTTTCTCAATATATTTCCTTCCCTTTATATTCCTTTTATCTCTAGACTTTAAAGCTTTAACAATCATTTCACTAAATTCTTTTAAATCACTTCCGCTTTGGTATGTAAATTCCTTAAATTCTTTCAAATCACCAACATCATTACACACAACCTTCTTCTCCATAGCCAAACATTCCCTTAATTTCATAGAACACCTATACAAATTAACTAGATTATCTTTGTAATAAACCAAACAAACATCTGCTATTGACAAATACCTGGCAACATCTTTCCTGTCCAGGTAACCAGTAAAAAAAGCATTTACCTTTAGTTCTTTAGCTAACCTCTTAAACTCTTTTTCCAATGGTCCACCACCAGCAACAACAAAAACATAATCTTTTTTTAATAAACTAACAGCTTTTAGAATATCATCCAAATCAGAAGCAATATTCAGGTGGCCCGTGTATAATAAAACCTTTTTGTCTTTAAATTTATTTTTCAGTAAAGCATCTTTAAGTTTATAATTAAAAACTCCAAAATCAACACCCTGGTCCAATTTATAGATTTTTTTCCTGTCAACCCTCAAATCATTTACAATATGCTTTAACAAATTATTGTTATGATAGGTTACTAAATCAAAATATTTTGGAAATGGCCTTATTAACCTCTTAGAAATCTCAGAAACAATTCCTTTTCTGTAACCATGATCCAAATCATCTATATCAACTATGATCTTGGTCCCAAATAACTTTTTTATTAACAAAGGCCAGGTTACATTAGGAAAAGGTTTTACAGCAATCATAACATCTGCCTTAGTAAACAAAACCTTAAAAAAATTAATAGGCAAAGAAAACAGCATATCAAGCATAAACATCCAGGTTTTTTTAAAAGGTCCAATATAACTGACTTTATGATCTTTTAAAGAATTTCCCAAATACTGTGCTCTAAGCCAGCATCCAACATCTTGTGCAAAAGAAGATAAAATTACAATTTTCATTTTAATAACTTAAACCAATTCTTTTGATTAAAAATGTAATTTGTTATCTGAAAGCAGGAATGAGTGCAGGTACATTTTCTATCTCTGATAAATTTCCTAATCTTATTAGCTTTATCAGAATTCCATATCTCACTAAAACTCTCTTCCCTAACATTTCCAATCTTACTTCCCTGAACACCAGGCAACTCACAAAAATAAACATTACCTTGATAATCTAAAACAGCATGCACCTTGCCAGCATAACAAGGGAAAGGTTGTTTGTTGCTCTCCAGAATCCTCAGGTAGATTTCATACAAATTCTTTTTAGTATTCATAGCAATCATGGACTGCAGTTTATTAGAATAATAGTTATACTTTTTCCATATCTTAACCAACAAAGGTTTTAATCTTCTTAACTGTTCAACACTTGGACTAGCATAGTTTTTATTCTTTGGGTCTCCTCTTAAAATCTCAAAATTGTGGAAGTCTAATTCAGGCATCTTCTCTAAAATTTCAGAATGTAACTCCTGAATGTGATTAATATTCTGGTTAGATAAAGTTGTAGAAACAAAAATATTGAAATTCTTATACTTCTTCTTTAATTCTTTAACTTTGTTATAAGTTTCAAAAACCTTATCATAACAATTAACTCCTCGGATCTTATTATGAATCTTTTTAATACCTTCAATGGAAAAAGTCAAATTAAAATCTTTTACACCACCATACTCCAGCATCTTTTTCACATTTTCATAAATTTTCTCTGTCAATATGCCGTTAGTGGGAATAGAAAAACTATCAACCTTATTGTTTTTAACAAAAATCTTATAGATTTCAAAAATATCATCTCTCATAAAAGGCTCTCCCCCACTAAGATCGACCCAAACTAATTTTCCCAATTCTTTAGAAACTTTTTCAATCTCTTCTAAACTCAAATCCATTTCTTTAGGCTTATTCAACTCTTTATAAAAAAAACAATGCTCACACTTAGAGTTACATCTGCTTGTTACAAAGAAAATTAAGTAGATTGGTTTCTTGAGATGATTTTTCAAAAACGCATATTTTACTTTATTTATCATTTTCTACTAAAATCAGTTAAATGCCCAATAACAGCCTTAACCCCTCTAAGAGTATATAAAACATCATCTTTGTTTCTAATCTTTGTTATATGCCTTATCATATATTGGGGAGTCAAAAATATTTTGTAGGTTTGGTTGCATATTTCTACTATTTCCTTAGGGCTCATTTCTTTATTGATTAAAACAGGCTCACCCATATCAAACCGATCATAATCCTTATGGTCAAATAAGAACCATTTATTTTTAACAGCTTCACTATGCAACCCAGTGCCAGGATAGGGCACTAAAACAGTACTTTGAAGCACATCTGCATACCCTTTTTCCATTAAAAACTTAGCTAATTTGGCTGTTTTTAAGGCCATTTTTCTAGTCTCCCATGGATAACCAACTATCATTGTTAAATGAACTGTTAATCCAGCTTTTTTAGCCATTCTACAACCATCTATGATATCTTTAACAGTTATTTTTTTATTTAGTTTATCCAAAGTTTCTTGATTAGCAGACTCTAGTCCAAATTTTAATAATCTAAATCCTGCCTTTTTCATTAAATCATAATCCTCTTGTTTTAGAATACCAAACCTCATGTTACAACTGTACCTTATCTTTTCATTATAACCTCTTTTTATTAAACCATTACATAAGTCTCTAAGCCAATCACCAACCATCAAGGTGCCAGAATCATCAAAGATTTCCTTAACCTTATATTTCTCAATTAACATCCCAACTTCATCAAGAACATTATCTACAGATCTAACTCTGAATTTTGGATATAGAACAGGCCAGGCACAAAATAAACATTTCCCATGCCAACAATCCCTTCCAGACATAATATACATATAAGGCCTGTAAACCATATTGTACTCTTTTTGATATAACCACCACTTTGTTAATTCACGATCAATAAAAGGAACATCATCTAAATTGTGTTTTAATTCAAATTTATTTCCTATTATTTTATTTCCTTTTTTTGTATAAATTCCTTTGGACAATGTTTTAATTTTTCCACTAAGATAATCACATAATTCCTTTAATAAAAAATCATAATCCCCTCCTGTAACAACAAAATCTATTTTAGAATTATTCAAAGTCTCATCAGGCATTGCAGTAACATGATCTCCACAAACAGCTATCTTTAGATTAGGGAATTTTTCCTTAAGATAATTAGCATACTGCCAATGTTGTTTTATTACGGGAGTTTTAGTTTCAAAAAATATCAGGTCAGGTTTTTCAATAGCCACCAAATCACTAAACTCTCCTTTGTTTAGGTTTTCAACAATGGAATCAACCCACAAAACATCATAGCCCGAATTTTTTAATAATGTGGCTGCTGAACCTATCACAACAGGGAATATAAAAGTAGGGTTTGTAAACCACTGAAACTGCCTGTTCTGGCTTAATAAAGCAGTGCCTTTTTTAGACTCTGTGGGGATGTATCCTACTAAGACTTTCATAGCCTTAAAACCTAGAAAACATTAATAAAGGTTGTTATAGTCTAAAACATATAAGCAATCTACCTTAAATTCAGTCCACCTTTCTTGTAATTAGTTAATAATCCAATTATGAATCCAATTCCATAACTGGCGTGAGTTAGCATTAAACCAATAAACGCAAAGAACCATCTTTTCCTGCTTATCCACACACTAGAAATCAATACAGGAATAACATAAAAAACAGCACCAAGTAAAAACATATTCCTTATAACAGCATTAAAAAAAAGAAAAACAACACTAAAAGCAGTATAAAGAACTCCCCAGCTTAACATAGAATAGTACAAAACATCCCAGCTAAAACCTCTTTGCTTAAACAACCAAGCAACATCTCTTCCATAAATATAAATCTGTCTTAAGTGAGGGATCCAAATTTCTCTCCTATGATGATAAACAATAACATCTGGCACATATAAAACCCAATAACCCAAACCAGTAATGCTAAAACAAAGTTTAGTATCTTCAGCAGTTAAAAATGTGGGATCATAACCACCAGTTCTTAAAAAAACATCCTTTCTAACAATTAAATTGCAACTAGGCAATTCTTTAACCTTCTTAACTTTTTTCCCAACAACATATCTTAAATAAGATCTTCCGGTCAAAGGGCTAGATAAAATCTCTCCCCCAACTTTTTGTTTCCAATTATCTTCTTTCGGAGTCAGATTTGGCCCACCAACAGCCCCAACTTTGGGATTCTTAAAATATTTTTCAGAGTTAACCAGCCAGTTCTTATCTGGATAGGCATCAGAATCAATAAAAGCCAGATAATCATACTTTGCTTCACGAGAAGCCATATTCCTTTTTATTCCCGGCTTAACAGCGCCAGTGGGAATAACCTTAACTTTCTTAGGGAATTTTTCTTTTATCTTTTCATCAGGCAATAAAATAATCTCATATATCCCTTTCAGTTTTAAACAATGTTTTACACTTTCCCTAGTATAATCATCCAATTCCCTAAACGGAATGATAATTGAAAACTTCATTTTCCAGAAAATCTATACCTGCAAACCTCCAACAAATTCTTAAACATAGGAAATACTTCTTTATAACTAAAAGAACTTCCTTCCCTATGCTTGCTAGGAATAAAAACCTCCCTTATACTAAACCCATTTCTTTTAAACTTATACAACAATTCAACATCAAAAGAGAAATTCTTACAAATAAAAGGTTCTTTGCTTATTTTATCAAATGCTTTTTTAGTAAAAAATTTGGCACCTGCTTGAGTATCTTTATAATTTAAATTAACCAGTAACCTCACCAGCAAATTCCAGCCACGGCTCATAAGCTTTCTGAAACCTGGCTCAGTAACCTGAAAAAAATTTTTCCCTTTCCATTTGCTTCCAATAACACAGTCATACTTATCAACCAACCTTATTAACTTTTTAACATGATCCAAATCAAAAGCATCATCAGCATCCATAAAACCCATCTTCTTAGTTTTAACCCTTTTCAATCCTTCTAAAACAGCACCGCCTTTACCCAACTTATCAGGAAAGTCCAAAAAATCAAAATTCTTATTCTTTTTTTTCCATTCTTCTAATATTTTAGCAGTATTGTCACTTGAGCCATTAGAAACAACAAAAATCTTTGTCTTATTGCCAAAAGCTTTTTTAAAAGATTCTAAAGTTTTCTTAATTCTAAATTCTTCATTATGTGCCGGGATTACTAATGTAAAATCATCCATTTTTTTGCAATATTAAAGTTAATAATATTAAGAACAATAAAATATTTAAAACTAATAGTATCATTATGATGTGTAACAGGGCACTATGTATAAACCAAATTCCCAAAACCATTAAAAGGGCCAAAAGAAACACCCACCAGATAAACTTTCTTTTACCTATAGCAACAGCATAAAAACTCATTAGATAATTTACCGAAAATAAAGTCATCGCTAATGCAAAGATTCCAAGTAAAGGAGCCGCTGCAAAATACGCCTTACCAAATAGAAGATTAATTACAAACTCTGGAAATAAGAAATAAAACAAGGTAACAGGGACACAAAATAATAAAACCAGCCCAACAGATTTTATCAATATTTTCTTAGATGGTTTTTCTTTTGTATGAAGTTCAGTAACTTTGGGAAATAAAACCACACTTATGGACAAAGTACCAAAAAACAAAATCTTAGTCAATAAAGATGCGGCAGCATAATAACCAGCACTCAAAGAATCAAAAAAATGTTTAACCAAGATCACATCCAAGGTATAAAACAAAGTCATACCCAACAACATAACCAGAACAGGCCACGAAAAGTGATAAATTTCTTTTGTATCAAATTTCTCCCCTCTGCCTTTCAACCATCTTTTCAAAATTAAAAAAGCTAAAATAAAAGGAACAAAAAAAGATAAAACAAAACTGCCAATTGCTCCATTTACCCCAAATCCAAGAGGAATAAAAATAAACGCAGCCCCCACCTTTGTAATTCCCTCTAAAATATAATTAAAACCCAATCCCTTAAATCTCTGCAATCCTTGCAGTAATCCCCGATTAATTGGAAGTAATAGAGCAAAAAACATAAACAAAGATAAAATGAACAAAGGCATTAACTCATCAATATTAAGAAACTTGGCCACTAAAGGACTAACCACAATAAAGCCAATAGAAACAACAATAGCATAAAAAAACATTTTCTTTAAGGATCTTTTAAACAAATAAACTATTTTATCAAGTTCCCCTTTAGCTTTAAATCTAGAAACAAAGCTTGTTATTCCTGTCTGAATGGTATTCAGGGGAACTAAGATAATATACATTATAGACAATAAAGCCCCGACAACACTATAGTCTTTTGGGCCCAAGGCTCTTCCAATATAAAAGTGAAACAGATATCCCAAAAGATTTAACAAAGATAAAGAAATAAACAAAATAGCATTATCTCTGAGAAATGGATCTCTTCTTATTTTGTTAAATAATTTCTTTATCATTTATACTACCCATATTAAACTACTAAACACAAGCTCAATAAAAATCATAAAATAAACAATCTGTTTTTCACTAAACCTTCCTGTCCTGGTAAAAAAATGTGGTATCGAATATATTTTTTTATATAAAGAACAGATTTTATTGTCCTTACAATAGCCATAACTATGAGCCTTAAACTTCTTCCTGGACTTTAGGAAAAATTCTATAAAGAATGGGATAGACACAATCAATGCAGCTCGCTCTATATTCCCCAAAATAGCCACGCATGCTAAAGTTCCACCCAAAAAATAAGTTAAAGAATCGCCAGGAAGAATCTTTGCAGGAGATTTATTATAATAATAAAAAGCCAGTAAAGAAAAAAAAGCAACACCGGCAATCAGGCTGGCAATAGTCCTGCCATTAACATAAGCATAAGCACTCAGCATTCCCATGTAAACAAGCCCCATTCCTGTTTCCATCCCATTAAAACCCCCAAGCATATTTACCATATTTGCTGCTCCGACAACACCAAGCGGAATTAAAATCAGAGGATAAAGCAAACCCAAATCAAGCAACCCCAAAAAAGGAACCGCTATTTTGGAATAACCTGCACCAACAACCATCAAAGGAACTGCCGCCCCTAAAGTTAACAAAGGTTTTTGCCATTGCCTAAGTCCAATAGAAGCACCATAGTCTTTCTTAATTAACAAATCATCAAAAAAACCAATAAAAGTAATTATCAAAATTGTAGTAGAAGCAGCAAAGATTAACATCAAAGAATTAGCATCCAACGATCCTTCTCCGTTGGGAATAAATGTTCTAAAAAAAACAAATAACATCAAACCAGCAAAAAAACCAACCATCACCACCAAACCCCCAGAGATCGGAATCAAGGGTTTATCTTCCTTATTCATATCCTTTACAACAAGGCCAATCTTTCTTAGGAATTTAATTAACCAAGGAGTTAGAAACCAAACTATAAGGAAGCTTACTATGGCTATAAAAAAGAGGTAATATTGCATACTGTCTTTATTTTTAAGTCTTATAAAAAGATTTCGTTAGCAAAGAAATTCTAAAATGGATACTCAAGAATATACTTTATTTCAAACCAAACCTATTTTTAATTAAACTTTCTAAGAATTCTAAAACAATCCAAATCCTCACATAAGATTTTCCCTTTTCTCTAGATTCCACAACAACAGAAGACTCACATATCTTTAACTTATTCTTAACAGCTTCGATTAAGATTTCACTATCAATAAACCATCTTTTTGATTTTAAGTTTAATAAAGGAAGAATGCTTTTTTTCATAATCTTGGGCTTAGCGTTTATATCTTGATAATATCTAAAAAAGAAGACAAAAAACAGAAAATCATAAAAATAAGAAGAAAACTTTCTTAAAAAAGTCCCGGATTTGCTTCTTCTTTTACCTTTACAAATATCAGAACCAGTTTCTTTAATTTTATTATAACACTTAATAACATCTGTGGGTCTTATCTGCCCATCACCATCAATATATCCCACATATTTTGAGGTAGCAGTATTTAGGCCATTAATAATCCCAAACCCATAGCCTTGATTCTTAACAATATGGACCGTTCTTACTCTTTTGTCCTCTTTACTTAATTCATTAATTAAATCTTTTGTTTTATCCCATGAACCATTGTTAACAAGAACTAGTTCAAAATCTATTTTATTTTTAATTAACTCTTTTTTTAAATCAGAAACAACCTTCTTTAAGCTCTTTTCTTCATTATATAAAGGAATTACTATTGATAACTCAGTCATATATCCTCAATATAAGAAAACTTTTTAAACATTATGCTCATAAAATCCTTTAATCAAAGGGAGATCCCAATGAATAATATAAAAATAGCTATGTTGTGTGGAGGAAAAGGAAGGAGGTTAAAACCTTTAACTACAATTATACCAAAAGCATTAACTTTGCTTAAAGATAAACCAATTATACACCATTCTATAGATCTTTATTCTAAGCAGGGGATTAAAGAGTTTATTTTATGTGTAGGACATAAAGGGAATATGATTAAAGATTATTTTCAAAGTATTGATAATAAATCTTATGATATCCAGTTCGTAAACAGTGGGGATGATGCAAGTATGCTTAAAAGAATCTATGATCTAAAAGATTATTTTGAAGATGATATAATAATAACATATGGTGATACAATAACAGACATAGACTTTAAAGATTTATTAGATTTTCACAAAAAACATGGAAGTAAAGCAACAATAGTTTCTAAGGAGATCACAAGCCCTTTTGGGTTATTAGATATCCAAGGGAAAAAAGTTAAGGAATTTAAAGAAAAACCAAAGTTTATATATTATATAGGAACAATGGTTTTAAATAAAGAAGTATTTGAACATATGAGAGAGGAATTGCTAGAAGGAAATGATGCAAAAGGCATATTATCCTTTTTCCAAAAGCTAATTGATTTAGACTTATTATATGCTTATTCACACGAAGGAAAAGAACTAACATTTAACACAAAAGCAGAAATGTTAAATGCAGAAGATGAAATAATAAATTTTTATACTCTACCTGAAAATGGAATGGAAAAATAAAAAAGTACTTGTAACCGGAGCTAGCGGATTTATCGCCAGCCATCTAACTAGAAAGCTAGTTAATGATGGGGCAGAAGTTTTTATTTTAACTAGATATGCCGATATTGTAGATAATGTAAGGATTGCAGATATATGGGATAAGGTAAGAATTATCGAAGGAGATATAAGAAATAATGATGCATTAGAGCAGTTTAAGGGTATTGAGTTTGATGTGGTCTTCCATTTAGCAGCATATAATCATGTTGGAAGCAGTTTTACTAGAATAAGTGAGTCTTTTGATGTTAATGGGAAGGGCACTGCAAACATATTAGAAGCAACAAATTTTAAGAGATTTGTTTATATGTCTACCTCTGAAATTTATGGTCTTCAAAAAGAGGTGCCGTTTAGGGAGGACTTTAATCCTCAACCACTTTCACCCTATGGAATTGGTAAGTATGCAGGAGAGCTATACTGCAGAATGAAAATGCAAATAGATAAGATGCCCATAGTAGTTATAAGGTCTTTTAATAATTTTGGACCATATCAGGGCCAAAGGGCAGTTATTCCAGAATTAATCATTAAAGGGTTGAAAGGAGAACCCATAGAACTAACAAAAGGAGAACAAACAAGGGAATTTAATTTTGTAACCAATATAGTAGAAGGACTATTGTTGGCAGCTGAAAAAAAAGAAGCCATAGGTAAAGTAATTAACCTAGGATCAGGAGAGGATATAAGCATAGCCAATTTAGCAAAAAAAATCCATGAATTGACAGGAAAAAAATCAGAATTAAAAATTGGTGCATTAGATTATAGGCCCACAGAGATTTGGAAGATGTATAGTGATAGTACTAAAGCAAAAGAAATTTTGGGTTGGACTCCAAAAGTCTCATTTGATGAAGGATTAAAAATGACTGTTGAATGGTTTAAGAAATTTTATAATGTTTATTATGGAGATAAGTCTCCTTTAACTGATTTAGGAAAACATTAATAATGAATTTTCCTCCTCTTAAGGGAAAAAAGATTCTAATAACAGGATCCAAGGGGTTTATTGGACAACATTTGATTAGAGAGCTTAATAAATTAAATCTAGAATTTACAGAATTTCAAGGAGACATACGCGAAGGTATTAAGTTAGAAGGAAATTTTGACATAGTTTTTCATCTTGCAGCAAAAGTTCCACAGAAAAGTACAAGGGCAAATGAGTTCCATACAATTAATGAAGAGGGAACAAAGAAGGTTTTAGAATTCTGTAAAGAAAAAAAAGCAAAAATAATCTATCCCTCAACAGTAGGAGTATATGGTGCGCCAGAACAGGAAATAGTAACAGAATCAAGCAAAGTTTTTCCAGATATAAACAAATATGCGCATAGCAAATACCAAGGAGAACTTGCTTGTATGGGCTATGCAAAACAAGAGGGAGGATCTTATGTTATACTAAGATTCTCTAATATATATGGCCCTAATCAAACAGGTAGGGGATTAATACCAACATTGATTAATGCAGCTAAAAATAATAAAATAGCACAACTAAGAGATAAGGAAGGGTTTAGAGACTTCATATACATTAAAGATGCAGTAACCGCCCTCTTGCTTTCTACAAAAGAAGAAGTGAAAAATAAGTTAATAAATGTTGGTCTTGGAAGAACATATAAGGTAGAAGAAGTCGTTGAGATTATCCAAAAAATATATGGAAAAAGAATAAACGTTAGATATAGTGGAAGGGGAGAAAATGAAGTAAAGGGTTTTGGAATAAATATAAGTCTAGCAAAAGAGATTCTGGGTTTTAATCCACAGTACTCTCTTGAAGCAGGGATTAAAGAAACACTAAATAGTTAGATTTCTATATAAAAGAACCAAAAACCTTTTATAATCTCACAAAGAGTTTTAAAAAAATGAAGCAATGCAACCTATGTGGCTCAAGAAGCATATTTCATCTTTATGATCTAAAAACATATCAGGTTCTTAAATGTAAGGCTTGTGGTTTGACTTTTTTAGATCAAGAGACTATTAAAGAACAACCAGAAGAATTGTATGATGAAGAATATTTCACAAAACTACATAAAAAATGGTTTTCTGCCAAAAACAATCCCAGGCTAAAAGATTTTGAAGGCTGGCTTCAACAAATAGAAAAATGCTCCCAAAAAGGCAGACTTTTGGACATTGGATGCGGGCCAGGATTTTTCCTCAATCTAGCAAAACAAAGTGGATGGGATGTGCAAGGCGTAGACATTTCAAAATATGCTGCAAAACACGCAAAAGATAAATTTAACATAGATGTAAAGGTGGGAAGAATTGAAAACTTAAATCTAAAAGAAAAAGACTTTGATGTTATAACCTTATTTGATTTTATTGAACATGCTCAAAATCCAGATGTTGTTTTTTCAAAAGCATACTCTTTGTTAAAAAAAAGGGGTATTTTGTTTATTACAACAGATAATCAAGAAAGTCTCATAGTAAGGTTAGCAAATCTGATTTATAGAATAACTAATGGGGTGGTTTACCAACCTGCTAAAAAAACACACCCCATTCACCATTTCACCCTGTTCTCAGAAAAAACAATAAAAAAATACCTTAAAAAACATAATTTCAAAGTTGCAGAAATAACTAAGAGGGAAACACCAATAGCGAATATAGGGATAAATTTCATAGAAAAAATAATCGTTTCCATAATATACATCTTTTCAGGACTCTTTAATCAACAATATGAGATGATTATCGTTGCAAAAAAATGAGCAAAGAACGCGCACATAAATTCAGGAATATGATTTACTGATGAAGACAATTGTTAAAAAAAAATAATTGTAGGATATAAAATAAATTTAAGCTTACAAGAACCATTGGAGCTGTTGTTAAGAAATTCAAAGATGTAACCAAAGGTTATGAATCTTTGGGCCATTCAGAATTCCCACATTAGCTATTCTGCCTGATTAAATCTTAACAGCCTTTGCAATAAAACAAAAAACAGCAATCTTTTTTAATTTCTCAAGCCTAAAACCATTTTTTTCTAATAAATTCCCTATCACATTTAGATCAAATAAAATTATTTTAGTTTTATGGCTTAAATGAAATAACTTATACAAATAACCAAAAAAAGACACCCTGGGGCCCACAACAACTAAAGAACCCCCTTCCTTCAGGCAATCACTTAGGTTTTTTATAACCTTCTCAACATCATTAACAAATTCCAAAACACCTACACACAACACCTTATCAAAATTTTTATTTAACTTTAAATTCTCTAAGTCTTGCACTTGAGCATTAATACCATTTTTTTTAGCCACCTCAACCATATTACAAGAAACATCCACCCCTAAAACATCCACACCTTTATTTTTTAGGATAATAGAATAATCACCAGCGCCACAACCAGCATCAAGGATGCAATCTCCCTCTTTTGGTCTTAGAAAATCAAGAACATTTTTTTTAATACCTTCAATATACTTTCCAAACAAACCTTTGTTTCTCTTAAGATTATACTCGCTTGCTTTCCTATCAAAATAACTAATTTTTATCACCTAGAAATTTTTTGATTGTTTTAAATACAAACCCTTGTTTTTTAGCCCACAAAAGGTATTCCTTCAAAATAGATAATCCTTTATCTCCAGAATTTCTAACAATCAAGTTATTGATTCTGCTTTTCTTATAATCAAACTTACTTAGATCGATAAAATCCCAATTATGAAAATAAATATTAATAAAACCATTGTTAATTAAAGATAGCCTAGTGCAAATTTTGTTATAAGGATTGCCCATATTTCTAAACCAAATCCATGAAAAGGGAAGTTTTATTATCGGTGTGACAGAAACAGGCACAACAGTAATCTTTTCTTCAACCACTTTCCTACTTTTAAAAAATTGTTTAAATAAACCATTATACAAGAAAGTTACAGGTGTGGGATGCCTTGAACTATCATATTTAAAACCCAGATCTTTTAATATTTTATAAGAAGGGGGCCTCATTTCCGGGGCTCTAAAACCATAAACCTTTATTTTTAGTTCTTTTTCAATTTTTCTTTTTGCCTTTTCAAGAAACCTCCCGCTATCAGTTTCAGGCATAACATCATACCTGTGATCATGTGAATAAGCATGCAAACCAATTTCATGAGATTTTCTGATTAATTTTTTTATCAGATCTTTATGATCTTTAAAAAAACTCAAAGTAATAAAAAAAGTAGCTTTTATTTTTAAGTCATCTAAAAAATCTATAATCTTTTTTAAGCCATCCTCTTCTATTTTTCTGATAATATTTTCACTTAATTTAATGCCCATCTTGCTAAACAAATCACCGGTATCCTCTAAATCAAAAGTTAGTAAAAAAGATTTCATTTTTCAAATAAACAAACCCTTTCACTCCAATACTTATACTTAAACCCACATTCTTTCAAAAACAAACACCTATCATAGCTCATAATTTCATCAACATCCAGAACATCAACTAGGCTCTTTAGACTCTCACAATCTTTATATTCTAGTGAACTATATATTTTTTTAAGATTTTCGTTATGTTCTAAACTTGTCAATGGTGGATACCACCCTCCGGGTGTTTTTAAATCTAAGAATATGGGTGCATAAGAATAATAGGCCCTAAAATAAGAATCAGGAGTCCTCTCCCTCTTACTGAATATGATAAATTTGCCATTCACTTTTTCCAAAACATCTAGTGTTTCTTTTGCTAGTTCACTATGCTCGGGAAATTTGGGAGTGATTAGGAAATTATACCCCACACTTGCTATTGAAAATAAAACTAAGCCAATTAAGATAATAGAGTAAATCTCTTTAGTATACTTTGTTTTAAAGAATAAGAATAATATGAATATAAGAAAAAACAAATGGTATGCATCAGGATAAACAAGGTTTAGAACGGGTATAATAATGACTGCCCTAGTAATATACAAAACACTTAAGATTAAGATAGGGACATAAAATAACAAATCTCTTTTAGTAATATCTTGTTTTTCCCAATAAATAACAAAAACAACCCAAAGAGCAATAGGAATAATTAAACTTATTATATTTTCCCCAGGAAGGACCTTAAAGTTTAATAGATTTATAGTTAAGGTGTGGCCGGCAGACCAGCTATTCTTAAAATCTAATAAATTAGGAATAAACCAAAAAGAGGTAAGTAAAAAACCAAGAAGCCCATAACCAATTAATATTATTTTTTCTTTGCTTTTTTTAACTAGGAATAAACTAAAGAGCAAAACAGCAGCCAGAATCATAATCACATTATGAGTAAAGGTTATAGCACCAAAAACCAATGGTATGGATACCGATCTCCAATCAAATTTTTTATCCTTGTAATAGAATAATATAAAAAATAAACAGAGCAATAAGACCCACCCCATTAGTTCATGCAATCTTCCAAGCCTTATGAAGTTACCAATAGCAATAGCATTCCCAAAAAAGAATATAAAAAATGCAATTCTTTTAATAAAATTAAGACTATGAATCTTTCCCAAGTAATACACAACCATGAAACCAATGATAAACAAAAGGACCATGGAAATATAAGTAGCTACTAATACATTCTGATTAAACATATGGTAAAGAGGCAGTGTAAAAAAATACCATCCTGGCGGGCTATATTTGAAGGTAATAAAGCCATTATACCAATAAGGACATGTTTGATAAAATCCACATTTAGCTAAGAAGAACAATTGAGCCATATAAGAACTAATATCATTAACAAAGTCTAAAGGAAAAAATTTCATTAATTTAGATTGATCAACTAATCTAACAATAAAATTAACTAATAAAATAAAGACCGGAATATACAACCATTTATTCAATTCTCTTTTAATTGACATATTTTTTACCTGTCTAATATTGTAACTTTAGGATTAGGTAATTTGGTTCCATAAAAATAGTCTGGAACATCTAAGTTATCAGGGTAAGAAATCTCCCAAATCTTCAAAGGACCAATAATCCTGCCATTATATACAGAAAGAGGCATTGCATCATTATCTTGATAAACTAATTTAAAATAATCAGATTTCTTACCAAATAAATATAATTGAGTAAATAAGGTCTTTCTTACTTTCTCAGAAATGTAAATAGCTGCCCCCATAGGATCTACATTCTGGCCTTGGAATCTAGGAAGCAACATTAAACAACCCTTAAGTCCTGGTTCAGGGAAAGTAATTTCCCGCCCCCCAATAAAGAGACATTCAACAGGAACATTATATTGTTGACCAGCATAAACTAAAGCAGCATTTGGTTGTTTAAATTTCAAATTACCCTCTTCTTGTTGGGTAGGCAAGAAAAATCCTCCAATTCCTGCCCCCTCTCTTGGGAAAAAGACATCATTATAGGTAAAATCATCATCTAATAAAAATCCTCCACGATAGATAAAGATTGTTTCATCTCTTGTTTCTTTGGGTGTAGGATCTTTGTTAAAAGCGGGTATCCAAGAATATCTATCATAATTTTCATCACTGCCTATTAAAGAGAAAGCAGGATACTTTCCTATTTCATCAGAAATAATCAACAAATTAGTTGCATTGTGTGCTTTTAAAAATTCTAAAGCTTCTGTCTCATTTTGTCCAGTTAAAACATGTCTCCCCATAAAATAATTCCATGCACCAACATTATTCCCTCCATCAGTTATGGTGGCCCTATTCCCTCCTGTTTGCACCCAATAACCATAGTCCCACCAGTGTGCAAATACAGCATCTTCTGGAGTGTTCTCCCTAACCCATGCCATGGCATTTTGCCATTGACCATTATAACTTGGACCAGTGTTCTTTGTTTGATTTAAATCTGCTTTGGCATAATTCACAAAAATAACCATAACGAATATCAAAATAAGGACATAACCAATTAATTTGTATTGATCTTTTTTAATTTTTTTCAGATAATCAGCAATCTGAATAAAGAAGTAAGCCCAAAGAATAACAACGATCTGTGAAAAAACAAATAACAGCCTTATTGCGGTTTTAGCCATTATGATATTAACTAAAAACCAAATAAAAACAAAAATATATTTTTTATCTATTTTTAATATCTTATTAAATAAATCTTTTCTTTTGTAAAAGAAATATAAATAACTTACAAACAGGATTAATATAAAAAATGTAATTGACCCAAGATACATAAACTTAGCCACTCCGCTAGTTCCATTTAATATCTGGGCCTGAGGAGAATATTTGCTAAAAATGAAAGATAAAATAAACAAGGAGTACACGATTGTATAAATCCAAGATTTTTTTGAAATCCTTTTAGTCATCTCATAGAATAACAAAATCGAACTAACAATAAATAACCACACAACCCACACCCCTAGACTATTTATCCAGTCTGTTATGTAAGGTTGATGAGATTCTGCAACAGTGCTAGCCCAACGGGTAGGGAAAGGTTGAATAAGTCTGGTCAGTGTATCACTTATTTCTCTTGCAATAAAACCAGGATCAATTAGTATTACAGATAAGATAACAAAAATAATAACTGAAAATATAAGATTAATAACACTTAAAGGAACCTTGCCTTCAAATCTTTTTTTCATATTTAAGAAATTGTGTTTAAAAAATACAAAGTCTATTATACCCATAAAAAATACAAAAGCCAGTAAACCAGTAGTAATAGAAGATACAAAACTTAATACGCTATATTTGCCTAAAAAATTTGTCGCCATAATTACTAAAGCAATAAAAAAGGCACTGTACATATAAAAGTCATTTTTCTTAAATTTATTAAGCATTAACTCGATTAATATAAAAAATCCAACTAACAAATATACAAACTGCACCCCTCCCCATGTATAACCCATAATCCCCGCAAATATGCCTGATAAAAGACCAAATAAAACATTATTCTTAAAACCTTTAGATTGCCAACCTACAACAAAGAAATAAAGAGCTATAAACATAAACAAAGTTCCCAAAGCTTCTTTATCAGCAAAGCCAGCCATAGTTCTGTATAAAAAAGTAGGAATTACAGCCAAAAAAGCAGAACTTATTAAAGCAACTCTGTAATCAAATAACCTTCTTACTAGCAAAAAGAAGAATATTAAAGCCACCCCAAATACAATCGGGGGATATAAAACATGAACTTTTTCTATAACTAAACTTGAATTAAAGAAATGAAGAAATTTATAAAGATAAGCTATAAAATAGCTCAACATACCCATTTCGTATGTTGGTGTATAACCAAGCGGAAAATATCTTAAAGCATCATGGGCCATTAAATAACCATTTTCAGCTACAAATTTGCTATATCTTAAAACAACATGAGGATCTAAAGCCAAAGGAATAAATTTATTGGTTGTTCTATCAATTAATAAACCCAAATTTTTTGTTCTTATAAAATATCCAAACCAGATTATTATAGCTAAGAGAACATAACCAATCCAAGATTTAGTATTCCCCTTAAACTTAAATAGCTTTGATAGCTTCTCTTTCCTCTTTTCTAATTCTTGATCCATTTGAATCCAAAAAATTAAAACTTTACTTGAAGGTTCCCAGGTAACTTTAAATACTTTTCTGCTTTCTTATCATTACTTTTGAACAATAATTAATTTTAAATATCTTTCCCCTTGCACAGAATTAAAATGGCACCTTCAAATAACAAAAAGACCTATACCCTTCTTTTAGGATTTGCCTTATTTCTTATACTATTTATGGTCTTTACTCAAAAAACAAATTTTCACGATACTCCTGAACATATAATAGCTTCTAAAGAACTTGCAGAATTAAATAATAGCAAAATTTATTCAGCCCATTCTCTCTTATATCCTTTATTCTTGGCACAATTCCTAAAAGTTTTTCCATATATGGTCACATTAAAGATAGTTAATATATTTTGGTTAGTATTGGATGCCTTACTGCTTTGGCTCTTATTTAAAGACAAACGAGCACTTTTAATCTTTATTTTCTCACCACTAGTTTGGACTACAGCTCCACAAATAGCACCAATATTGCCCTCTTCTTCTTTAATCCTGCTTGCATACTATTTCTTTAAAAAATGGGAGGTATCTGAATCAAAAAACTATTTTATCTTTTCTGCAATATTCTTGGGATTAGCTTCTGCCATATATGAAGCAGCAATGGCTATTGCAGTAATATTTATTTTTGTATTCTTTTACAATAAAAAGTTAATTAATGTTTTTTATTATCTAATAGCTTTCTTAATTGGGTTCAGTCCCATACTAATACTGAATCAGTTATTATTCTCTTTCCCTTTTTATTCTCACCTAAGATTCTTTGGAGCAAACATAATAGTCACTTTGGGATTGAGGTCTGATTTTAATATACTAACTTTAATGTTTGCAAAAGAATTTCTTCCCATTTTGATATTTATTATATCCCCTTTGTTGTTTATCAGGATATTTAAGATTAAATATAAAAGAAACAAAAAAATAATTTGGTTTTTTATCCTTAATGCAATTATCTTTTGGATGTGGGGAGCAAACACATTATACTTCTTGGCGATATTGCCAATGATTGCACTGATGTTAAGCTCAGTAATAAAAAAGAAATGGTTAATCCTTCATATTGTTTTATCAACAATAATAATCTTAATTTTAATCTATCCATTCTTTCAGACATCAAGAGAAAACGAAATAGCATATGATATAAAACAAATAATTAAAGAATATCCTAATGAGAATTATGTTGCTTATGGAAGGGAATCTTCTCAATCTCTTTATGTTCTACACCTTTTTGATAAAAATCAACCCAGAATTCTTTGGATGAGTGAATATCTAGCAATAAAAAATAAAAACAATGTCCTAACAGAAAATACTATTAATTTTAAACCAAAAATAAATACCCACAAATACCCAGAATTTACTTATAGATTACAGTATAATAAAGGTGAAGAAATTGAAAATCCATATTTTATAGTAGAGAACGATGCAGAGTCCCCAAAGGATTTAAAATTAATTAAAAAATATAAGGTTCTTTCTTTATATTCCTTGTAAAAATAGATAATAGAGCTATAATACAACAATATTTATAAAAACCCCCAAAACAAAAATAGCATATAAATTGGTTAAAATGAAAGGATTAATACTTGCTGGTGGAATGGGAACAAGATTCAGACCATTTAGTCATACAACTCCAAAACAAATAGTCCCAATAGCAAACAAGCCCATTCTGTACTATATTGTTGAAAACCTTAAAAATGCAGGAATAACAGATATAGGGGTAATAGTGGGTTACACTAAAAAAAGAATAAAAAAGATTATGGACTGTTTAGGAGATGGTTCTAAATTTGGAGTAAGATTAACCTACATAGAACAAGAAGCTCCCCTGGGTTTATCTCATGCAATAATCGCAGGAAAAGAGTTTCTTGGAAACGATGATTTTGTTGTTTATCTTGGAGATAACATGCTAAAGGGAGGAATCAGTAAATTAGTTGAGAACTTTAAAAATTCAGATGCTGAAGCTAGTTTATTGCTGGCAAGATCAAAGCATCCAGAAAAATTTGGGAATGCAATAGTTGAAGATGGCAAAATCATTGACCTAGAAGAAAAACCCCTCCAGCCAAAAACTGATTTAATTATAACAGGAGTCTATATGTTTAAACCAAGTATATATGAATACATGTATCAAATAAAACCAGAGAATCTAAAAGAAAAAGAATGGGGTTTAACAGAAGCAATAAAAGCCATGATTGATTCTAAAAAACATAAAATTACTTACTCTATTTTAAAAGATTGGTGGGATGATGCAGGAGATGTAGAGGCTTTCTTAAGAGCAAATAGGTTGGTATTACAAGATATTGAACATGATATAAAAGGTAAGTTAGAAGAAGATGTTAAAATAACAAATAACGTAAAGATAGGAAAAAATACAATTGTTAAACAAGGCACAATTTTAGAAGGTCCGGTATTAATTGGAGAGGATTGTGAAATTGGTCCTAATGCACATATAGGTCCCTCAGTATCAATTGGAAATAATGTCAAAATTACAAATACAGAGATTCATGATTCAGTTATAATGGAAAACTGCCAAATAGAAACAGATAAAAAGATAGGCAGGAGCCTCATAGGCAAGCATATTAAGATTAAGAAAAATACTCAAACAAGCCACAGTTTTATTTTAGGAGACAATTCAGAGGTGAGATTATGAAAATTTTAGTAACTGGGGGATTGGGTTTCATAGGTAGCAACTTTATCAGGTATATGCTTAATAAATACCCTGACTATAAAATAATTAATTTTGATAAGATGACATATGCAGGGAACCCAGATAATCTAAAAAACGTAGAAAACAATCCAAACTATACTTTCATAAAAGGAGACATTTGTGACAAAAAAACAGTAGAAAAAGTAATGCAGGATTGCAATGTTGTTATTAATTTCGCAGCAGAATCCCATGTTGACAGATCAATAAAAAATCCAAGTGATTTTGCAAGAACTAACTTTTATGGTGTTTTTGTATTATTGGATGTTGCAAAAGAAAAAAAGATAGATAAATTTATTCAGATCTCAACAGATGAAGTTTATGGTAGCATAGAGCAAGGGGCATTTAAAGAAACAGATATTTTAGAACCAAATAGTCCCTATTCTGCAGCAAAGGCAGGAGCAGATTTACTCGTGAGATCTTATTATGTAACCTTTGGTCTGCCTACACTAATTACTAGAAGTGCAAACAATTTTGGACCGTATCAGTATCCAGAAAAATTTATACCTTTGTTTGTAACTAATGCATTAGAAGATAAACCACTTCCTTTGTATGGTGATGGTCTGAATGTAAGAGACTGGGTTTATGTGGAAGACAATTGTAAAGGAATAGATTTGGTTTTGCATAAAGGAAAAATAGGGGAAATCTATAACATCGGTGGAGAATGTGAAAAGCAAAACATAGAGATTGCAAAAAAAATTGTCGAGATCCTAGGAAAACCAGAATCACTAATACAAAAAGTAGCAGACAGGTTAGGCCATGATAGAAGATACGCCTTAAATATAGACAAGGTTAAAGCCCTAGGCTTTCAGCCAAACACAAACTTTCATGAACTTTTTGTAAAAACAGTAAACTGGTATAAAGAGAATGAATGGTGGTGGAGAAAGCTTAAAGAAAAATCTACTTAAACCTCAACCTAAAAGAATTAATAAAAAACTCAAACATATCTTTTTTAGTTAACTTAGAACTTCCATACTCTCTGTCTAAAAAAGTAATCGGAATCTCTTTTATCCTTGCTTTTTTCCTATAACAAGCATGTAATAATCCAAGTAAAAATGCATAACCATGAACATTAATTCTATCTAAATCAATCTTTTTTAACAAACCTGCCCTTATTGCCCTGTATCCAGTTGTACAATCCTTCACATTATACATGCCAGCAACAACCCTAGCAAAGAAATTTCCAAAAAAACTTATCACTTTCCTAGCAATCCCCCAGTTTAAAATTTCTCCACCTTTAACGTACCTTGAACCAATAACAAAATCATATCTTTCAATCTCTCTTAGAAAATTAGGGATTTCTTTAGGATCATGACTTAAATCTGCATCCATCTGAAAAATAACATCTGGATTTAAATTTTTAAAAGCATATCTAAATCCATCAATGTATGCTGTACCCAATCCCGCCTTATCCTTTCTTTTCAGTAAGATAACACCTTTATTTTTTTTAGAAACCTTCTCAACAACCTCATAGGTTTTGTCTGGACTATTGTCATCAACAACCAAAACATTAATACTATAATCATTCAAATTCTTGGTCTTTTCATAAATCAAGTTAATAACTCTTTCAATATTTTCAGATTCATTATAAGTGGGTATTACAATTACAACTTTTTTCATAAAATTAGAAAAAGAATTAGTTTTTTAAAACTTTCTTACATCTGCCCTTTTTTCTTTAAGTAAAATAAACCAACAATAACAAAAATGACTACTATCACAGTTATAATAACCAGAGTTTTAACGCTTCCTGTATTGGTTTGTACAACTTCAGCACTTTCACGTTCAGGTTCAATGAATTCAACATCTTTTTTAGTATCTTCAGGAGTATCATCTATCTGAGCTTCAACTTTCTCTTCTGCACTATCGTCTAAGGCCTCTTCAACAACTTCTTCTTGATCACACTCTAATTTATCCCAAAAAGAAACCCCAGGATAATTACTTGAATCACAATACCTAATAAATTCATTTAAATCATAACGAGCATAAAATTCCTTTACTTTATTATTTACAAATGGTGCTTCAATCCGATACTTTCCTTTTCCTTTTTTGATTATTGTATATCCAGCAGGGAGCAAACCTTCTTCTTTATTATTGCCTATTGAATCTTCATATCTTTTTTCTGCTATAAGATTATACTTCACAGCAACGTCTGGCTCTCGCTCAACGCCAGCAGACTGCTCAATTCCAAGAATTGTTAGTTCAGCAATAAATTTTCCTTCTTTTGTGTAACATTGATCAATTGTTAAATTCAATAGCACACAACTGAACCTTAATCCAGGACAATCCATCTCCCCAGTTACTATTTTCTTTTCAGGATCATCTTCTATAAAATAAGTTATTTCAATCTTGTATTCTTTTTTTTCATTAAAAATCCCTTCATCTGTTTCTAGAAAACCATATTTCCTTTTACCATCGTTAGAATTTCTCATATAGTCTACACTCCAATCATAGTCTAATTCCATACCATCCACTTTGGTTGTTATCTGAGAAGTGTAAACCTTGCTGTCATTGTCCCCCGCATTTACAGTTATCCTGGCATGACCATCATTAAAACATTCGCCGCTATAAAACAAAAGAGCACTAGCATTTACAATAGAAAAAATAAAAACCAATAATAAGATGATTTTTTTCATTATCATTATAGATAGTATTACTTTATTCTTTATAAATTTATTTAATAACCTCTAATAAACCAAAGATTAATCTATCCGCACCTTTAATTAAATCCTCTTCTGTAACCCCTTTAATGATAACACATCCATCTTGGTTGACGATTTTATTTTCATCATCTAATCTTAACCAAACGACTCCATCTTCTGAGGTAACATCTTTGCAAGTTTTTTCAGTATAATTTTTAGCATTGTGGGTTAAAGCACCATCCACGCTAATGCCATAAAAAAGTTCAACCATGTTATTTATTTCAAATAAAGCAATCATAGTCTTCCCAGTAAGATTTTGATCTGGATCTAT
>JAFCDT010000005.1 GCA_017609525.1 Candidatus Woesearchaeota archaeon
AAATGAATATATGTCCTAAATGTAAAAGCAAGAGAGTAAAGAATTTAACTAATATTGATTATAAGGTTGTGGCTTTTGGTGCGAATCCCACGTTTAAATGCTTGGACTGTGGTTTTGAGGGAGAAATATTTCCCGAGGTTGATGATGTTGGAAGTAAAAATAAGCAGAGAGGAAATAGAAAAAAACAAACCAGAAGGGGCCGAGATTATTGAAACTATTAGCCAATTACATTGTTTCTATGATTCGAAAAAATTTTGTCCTTATAGGGGGCATATTTCGGTAGAAAGGGGAGAGGAGGGCCCTGCTGTTTGTGTATATCCACAACGAAAAAAGATGGAAAAAATTTTGGGTTTAAAAGATGAGTGTAAAAGATTGTGTGCAGATCAAAGTCAAGGCTAATGCTAAAAAGAATGAAGTTGTTGATAAAGGAGAGTATTACTTGGTCACTGTTAAGGAAAAGGCTGAAGATAATAAAGCCAATATGGCTGTTGTTAAGCTATTATCTAAATATTTTAAGAAAAGAGTTAGAATTGTGAGGGGATTAAGAAATAAAGATAAAGTAGTTGAACTTATCTCTTAAAACCCATTACTGATTCTAATCTTTCTTCTATTATTTCTCCTGTAATTGCATTAATCTTTACATTTAAAATTTTAAAAGAAGCAGTTAGATAGGTAATATTCCAAAGGGGTTTAGCGTTTTGGAGTATTACTATTGTTTTTGTAGGGGTTTCATGCTTGTATTTTTCTTTTCTTAGTTTTTCAGTTATCTCTAATACTTTTTCAAAACTGATTTTTAATTTTTTTAGGTCTAATTCTTCAACATCTTTTTTTTCTTTTTGAAATATTTCCTCAGATGTTTTAACTTCTATTTTTTCTGAAAGAATAAAACTAGTTATTTCATGTTTTTCTTTGTTATAATAATCCAGTTGCCATGTTCCTTGTTCTTCTGGTCCAAATATTAAGAAACAGGCGCAAAGATATGAATTGTTATTTTGTTCTTCATAATCTTTAAATTCTTTTGAAGAATGTAGTTTGTTTAGTGATTCTTGGATTGATAACATTATTTAATCTCTTTTGTTTCTATTTCTTTTAGAAGATCTTTAATAAAATTATTAAGTTTAACACCAAACTTAACTTTCCCTTCTCTTGTCCTTACTGCTAGTGTTTTTTTGTCTACTTCTTTGTCACCTATGGTGATTATATAGTTAAACTTCTGTAGTTGTGCTTCTCTAACTTTCCTGTTGAGTGTTTCTGATTTTAGATCGATTTCAACCCTAATACCTTTTTCTTTTAGTTCTTTGGCAACCTTTTTTGCGAATTTCTCATTTCTGTCTGTTACAGTGATGATCTTAACTTGGTTAGGACTTAGCCATAACGGGAATTTTCCTGCAAAGTGTTCTATCAATATTCCCATAAATCTTTCCAGTGAGCCATAAATTGCCCTGTGAAGCATAACTGGTCTATGTTTCTGTCCATCTTGGCCTTCATAGGTTAGATTGAATTTTTCCGGCATTGAGAAATCTAATTGAATTGTACCACACTGCCAACTTCTTCCTATTGCATCTTTTACATGATAGTCTATTTTTGGACCATAGAATGCACCTTCTCCAGGGTTTAATTTGAATTTCATTTTTTTGAATTTAAGTGCATCTTCTAGTGCTTTTTCAGCAATGCTCCATAGTTTTGGATCTCCCATTGCTTTTTCAGGTTTTGTGGAAAGTTCAACTTCATACTTAAATCCAAAAGTAGAATATATCCTATCAACTAATTCGATTAATTCTATTATTTGTTCTTTTAGTTGTTCTTTAGTACAAAATACATGTGCATCGTCTTGTACAAAAGCTCTTACCCTGAATAGACCAGAAAGAACACCGGTAAGTTCGTCTCTATGAACTAAACCGAACTCTCCTGCTTTAATTGGCAGCTCTTTATATGAATGTAATCTTGTTTTGAATATTAGTATATTTCCAGGACAGTTCATTGGTTTAACTGCATACTCTTTTTTTTCTATTTTTGTGAAATACATGTTTTCTTTATAGTGATCCCAGTGTCCTGATTGCAACCAAAGATTTTTGTTTAAAATTATTGGAGTCTTATTAAATTCATATTCAAGTTTTATCATTTCTTGTGTCATGAATTCAACCAATTTGTTAAAGATAAAAGTTCCTTTGTCATGAAAGAAGGGCATTCCTGGTGCTTCTTGATGAATTGAGAACAATCCCATCTCTTTCCCTAATTTTCTATGATCTCTTTTTTCTGCTTCTTCTCTTTGTTTTAGGAATTTTTTAAGTTCTTTTTCTGATCCAAATGCAATTCCATAAATTCTTTGGAGCATTGGTTTTGTTGAGTCTCCACGCCAGTATGCTCCTGCCAGTTTTAATAACTTAACTGCTTTGATATCTTTTGTTGAATTAACGTGAGGACCCTTACATAAATCAATAAATTTTCCATTTTTGTAAAAACTTATTTCTTTATCTTTAAGGTCTTTTAATAAATCTAATTTGAAGGGTTCATTTTTAAGAAGTTTTTTTGCTTCTGTTCTTGTTTTCTTAACTTGAACAAACTTTTCACCCTTTTTTATAATTTTTTTCATATGTTCTTCTATTTTTGGAAGATCTTCTTCTTTGAATTCAACATTACCAAAATCATAATAGAAACCTTCATCTATTGCAGGACCAATTCCCAGCTGCGCTTTGGGAAAAAGTTCTTTTACTGCTTGGGCCAATACATGCGATGCTGAGTGTCTTAAAGTTTCTAAATCCATGATTAAACAAAAATTCTATAAACTATTTAAAGCTTTTCCATAGTAAATTATTTAAATAAAAGAGTACTAAGGAAAGCTATGAAAAAGGGGTTGGTGATATTTTTACTAGTTTTATTAATACCTAGTGCTTATGCAGCCATTAATTTTGATGCATTAGACTCAGATGAATATAATTATGGAGATGAAATCCAGCCAACAGGTTATATTTTTGAAGAAAAAGCAGTAACTGGTTTTTTTAAATTAGCTTTAGATTGTGATGGAAACCTCTTTAACCTACCAATTACTTTAGTTAGTTTATCGGACGGAGAAAAAAAAAGTTTTCCTACTGAATTGTCAGTTCCTAAGATTACAATATCTAGGTCGTTAGAAGGTAGTTGCTTTATAAGAGCTACATTGGTTGTTAATGGAGAAGAGATTGACTCTGCAACATCAGATACTTTTTACATAACCCAGGATTTGAAAGGAGACTTTACTATTGATGAGACAAGAATTCAGGCAGGAAAATCCTTTAATCTAAAAGGAGATATTACAAATCTTAATGATGAATTGACAGATGGTTCAGCTGAAATATATTTTGAAGATAAAGAACGCTTCTTGGTTGGCATTGCAAGTATTAAAGAAGGAAAATTAGACTATACTTATGAATCCGCTTCCATACCTGCGGGAACTTATACAATAGATGTCTTAGTTAATGATGTTTATGGAAATCAGCATTTATTTGAGGATGTTGGGGAATTTACATTAATAACAGAACTTTATGTTTTTGCTGAGACTGATAAAAAAATTGTTGATCCTGGAAAGAAGGTAAGGGTTTCCGGGGATGTAAGAACAATATTGCAAGATGTGGTTGATTCTGCAACAGTGCAAATTACTTTAGGAGACCAAAAGTATATTACCAAACTGAAAGGAAGTAAGTTTGAGTATAATATTCCAGTCCCAGAAGATATCAAAAGCGGACCACAAAAGATTGTTGTTGAAGTTAATGATAATCAAGGAAACAATGGAGTTTCGGATACTATTATAGAGGTAAGGGCAGTGCCTACTACCTTAGAATTAGAGTTTGATAAAGAGAGTTACCAACCAGGAGACATTATTGGAGTTACGCCGTGGTTATATGACCAGGGTGGAGATTTAATAAGAGATTTTGTAACTATTACTTTCTATGATCCTGATGGCAGTACTCTTTTAGAAGATAATGCTAAAATTAGTGAAAAACAACAGTATTCTTTAGACCTATTTGCTATTCCAGGATTATATTCTTATAAAACTGTTTATAAAAATCTGGTTAGTGAAGGTACTATTCAGATAGAGAGAGTTTTGAAGATAAGTGTGGAACTAGTTAATCAAACAATCTACATTAGTAATGTTGGTAATGTAGCTTATAGGGACTCTATTATTTTTGATTTTAATAATAAAGAATATGAAATAACAGAGAAGATCTCTTTGAAACCAAACAAAACAAGAGAAATTAAATTAGAGGATTTAGTCCCTTCTGGCAAATATGGTTTAGTTATTAATTATAATGGAAAGGAAGAACAGTTTGATAATGTGAATGTTGTTGGAAAAGGCAAAAGATCTTTTAATTTAATATATGCAATTTTGGTTGTTGTTTTTATTTTGTTATTGAGTTATTTAGGTTATAGTGGGAAAAGAAGAAAAATTAGTGTTAAGATACACCATCATAAAGAGAAGAAAAGAGCCAAGGAAATAAGGGAGAAACTAAAGTCAGAGAAAAAACATAAGAGACATTTACAATCGAGATTTGGTATTGCAACCAAAGAAGATACTGAAGATTTTAAAAGAAGGGTTTTAAGAGATATTCAAAGAATGGGTAAAAAGAAGGAAGAATAATTTATATTAATTTATCTACCTCTTTCTTAATATCTTCAAAAATTTCTTCAACTGTTTTTGAAGCATCTATAAAAATTATATTTTCGTCTGGGAATAATTCAGACATTTTGTAATAGGTTTCTTTTACTTTTTTTTGAAATTCTATGTCTTTTTCAAATTCATCTTTTTCCCTTCCAGTATTCATTCTTTCCTGGCATTTATCTGGATGTAATTCAAAGATAAATGTTATGTCCGGAGATGGAAATTGTTTTTGTGTCTCAAAAACTCTTTCTAATGGTATTCCTTGAGCAGTTTGATATGCTATTGTAGAATATTTGTAACGATCGGCAATAACAGCCATATTATTTTCTAAAGCAGGTTTTATCACTTTTTCTGTATTTTCTTTTCTGTCTTCTGTGTAAAGTCTTAGCATATCTTCTTTGTTTAGTTCTCCTGTGAAGAGTCTTTTTCTTATTTCAATGCCTGCAGGAAATATATAACTAGGTTCTCGTGTCTTAACTACATGAAATTTTTTATTAAATAGATGCTTGGCTAGTTTAGAAACTTGTGTTGTGGTCCCAGCGCCATCGGCACTCTCAAAAACAATAAATAGCTTTTTCATTCTGATATTAATATTAAATCTTTTTCCTCTTCTATTTCTTTTAATTTAAAGTTATTATGTAAGATTTTTCTTATTTTATTAAAGTTTTTTGCCTTTTTTAATATAGATATTGCATACCTACAATTATTTTTGCTTACTCTTTTGATTTCTGGAATTGCTTTTCTTAGGTCAAAGTGATGTATAGCAGTTACACAGAGTATCGAATCGAATGTTTTATCTTTAAATGGAAGTTTTTCTGCTTTTGCATGAACGTCCCCTTTGTTTAACATTTTTTTAGCTGGATCTACACAAACAATATTTTTGAAAAATTTTTTAGCCAACCCGGTTCCAGACCCCAAATCAAGAATTTTCCCCTTTAAGTTTGCTTCTTTTTTTATAATTTTTAGTTTTTTTATTTGTTCTTCTCCGTGAAGTTCGTTATAACTTTTTGAAATTTTTGAATAATAATCCATTTTAGTGGCCTGGACATAGATGATCGTATTCTATGTTTGCTAGTTTTAGTAATGATTCTTTCATTTTTTTTGGCATTGAGGTTGGTAAATCAGTTCTTCCTATTCCTCCTCCTTGGAATAATGTATCTCCAGAAAACAATATTCTTTCTTTTTCGTCAAAGAGACAGATTGATCCCCTGGTGTGACCAGGAGTTTGGATTACCTTTAGGTTATCTATCTTATCTTTTAAAACAATAAGTTGTATTTTGTTAATTTCTTCCCAGTTTTTGAGTGTTGTTTTTTTGGGTGAAAATTTGAATGAAATAATTTCATCTTTTGATGCATAGAATTTCGCATTTTTGAATTTTGATGGTTCACCTATGTGGTCATAATGTAAATGTGTGAAAATAATCTTTTTTATGTCTTCTGGCTTGTATTTTAGTAGATCTAATGCTTTTATTGTTAAATCAATATTTACCCTATTACCTAAATCAACTAGGGCAAGTTCTGGTTTTTTAATGAGATATATATTGGAAGTTGTGCCTATGCCTGTATTGATTTGCCATACATTTTCTGTTATTTTCTTGATCTGCATGTAATTATAACAGGCTTTTAAATATATAAAAATATATGTAATAAAAAGAAAATTTCTTAATTTTTAATCGAAAGTTTTATATATAACTACACAATTGTGAAATTATGCTGCCCCAAGAAATAGAAGTATGGTATATTATTCCAAGCATTAGGGCAGAATTAGTAAAGTTTATGTTGAAAGATGGTTTAAAGCAAAGAGAAATTGCTAAGAAATTGGGATTGAGAGAAAGTGCGGTTTCGCAATATGTTAAGAAAAAAAGAGGCAAGGAAATAAATCTGCCAATAAGAATAAAGAAACAAATAGAAAAATCTGCACAATTAATAATAAAAGATAAAAAAAACCCATCACATGAAATACAAAGAATTTGTAGGTTAGTGAGGAAAGAGGGGACACTGCGAAAGATTAGACATTCCTTAGGATATAAGTGCGAGCATTGCGGAGTGTGTTCAAAATGAAGGTATATCTCGATAATGGAGCAACCACCAAAGTAAGTGATGAAGTAGTTAGAGCAATATTACCTTATTATAAAAAACACTATGGAAATGCAAGCTCTTTACATGATTTTGGAGCTAAAGCCAAAGAAGCATTAGAAAAATCCAGAAAAATAATCGCTCAAGAAATAAATGCCGACCCAGAAGAAATAGTCTTTACCTCTGGAGGATCTGAATCTGATAATTTAGCAATTAAAGGGATTGCATATGGAAATAAAAAAAAGGGAAACCACATAATTACAACAAAGATTGAGCACCCTGCGATTTTAGGCCCTTGTAAGGAATTATTTTTAGAAGGTTTTAAAGTAACTTATTTAGATGTTGATAAAAATGGATTTATAAAATTAAATCAATTAAAGAAAGAAATTAGTGATAAAACAATTTTAGTTTCTGTCATACATGGTAATAACGAGATTGGAACTGTTCAGGATATAGAAAAAATAGCAAAGATTTGCAAAAAGAAAGGAGTTTATTTTCATACTGACGCAGTACAAAGTTTTACTAAAGAAAAAATTGATGTTAAAAAAATGAATATTGATTTGTTATCTGCTTCTAGCCATAAGATTCATGGCCCAAAAGGAATTGGTTTTCTATACATAAGGAAAGGAGTTAATATTAAAAAAATGCTCTATGGTGGAAGACATGAAAATGATAAAAGAGCAGGAACCGAGAATATTCCCGGAATCGTTGGATTTGCAAAAGCGGTTCAATTAGATAAAAAATTAAAACAAATAAAAAAATTAAGAGATTATTTAATAAAAAGAATAGAAAAAGAAATTAGCGATGTTAAACTAAATGGAGATAGGAATAAGAGGTTAGTAAATAATGTTAATATTTCTTTTAAGTATGTAGAGGGTGAAGCACTATTAATGCATTTGAATGATAGGGGCATAGCTGTTTCAACAGGGAGTGCATGTAGCTCACAAAGTTTGGAGCCAAGTCATGTTTTGGTTGCAATAGGTTTAAAACATGAAGATGCACATGGAAGTATTAGATTTACCTTAAGCAGATATACAACAAAACAAGAAATAGATTATACTGTTAGAGAGTTGAAAAAAGTTGTTAAACTTCTGAGAGATATGAGCCCTTGGAAAAAAGGAATAAACTATGAAGCAAAGGAAGGTGATCATCATGGCTATTGATTATACTAAAAAGGTTATGAGAGTATTTAGAAATCCAAAACATTTTGGAGAGATAAAAAATGCAGATGGCGTTGGAGTTGTAGGCAACCCAGCATGCGGAGATATAATGAAAGTTTTTATTAAAGTAGGAAAGAACAAAAAAGGCGAAGAAATTATTAAAGACATTAAGATTAAAACTTTTGGTTGTGTTGCAGCAATTGCAACTAGTGATACTATGGCAGATATGATTAAAGGTAAAACTTTGAAAGAGGCAATGAAATTAACAAATAAAGATGTTGCTAAAAAACTTGGTGGCTTGCCTCCAATTAAAATGCATTGTTCTAATTTAAGTGAAGAAGGTTTTAGGGCAGCCATTAAAGATTATGAGAAAAAGAAAAAATAATTTATTCTTCTTCAACATGAATGCAGTTAACTGGACAGATTTCTTCTGCTTCTTTATTACAACCAATTTTACTTAGGGTTGTTTTTTTAGGATGAGCTTTTCCTTCTACAATCTCCCAGTTGTCTGGACATGTAGCTGCACATGAACCACACCCAATACACTTCTCTTTTTCAAATTTAATTTTGAATACCATTTTAATCAAGAAAATTAGGAGAGGTATATAAATTTTTTTATTCACTAATGGCTAACCAAAACCTTTATATATAAGTTTTTTTACTAGAGTTGGTACAATGAGAAAAGAATAATTATCTTTTTGATTCACTTCTTTGAGTTTTTATGTTCAAATTTTTTTTCAACATGTCAAGGGAGGCTTTGGCATGTAACACATGAGTACTTGATAATTATATTAAGTATGATGCATGAACAAAAAGCAAACCAATAGAGAGATTTTTTAGAGTGATATAAAAAATATGTGGCCAATCCAATTCCCGTTGATCCTGCGGGAGATTGCTGCTATGGGGGTTTGTTAAGCCATGCAAGTTTGCCTTCTTCGGAGGGCGGCAAAATGCTCAGTAACACGTCAATAATCTACCTTATGACCCGGGATAACCTCTGGGAAACTGAGGATAATACCGGATAGAGGATACCTACTGGAATGTGGTTTCCTTGAAACGCAAGGTCATAAGATGAGTTGGCGGCTGATTAGCTTGTTGGTGAGGTAAAGGCTCACCAAGGCTATGATCAGTAGGGGGAATGAGAGTTCATGCCCCGAGAAGGGCACTGAGACAAGGGCCCTAGCCCTACGGGGTGCAGCAGGCTGGAATCCTTTACAATGCACGCAAGTGTGATAAGGGGACCCCCAGTGCTCACTTTTTAGTGGGCTTTTGCCAAGCTTAAATACCTTGGCGAATAAGTGATGGGCAAGACCGGTGCCAGCAGCCGCGGTAATCCCGGCGTCACGAGTGGCAATCATTTTTATTGGGCCTAAAGCATCCGTAGCTTACCTGATAAGTCCTTTGTGAAATTGTTGGGCTTAACCCAACAGCGTGCAAGGGAAACTATCTGGTTAGGGACCGGCGAGGAGGTAGGAGTATTCCTTGGGAAACGGTAAAATGTTTTAATCCTTGGAGGACTGTCTGTGGCGAAGGCGCCTACCTAGAACGGGTCCGACAGTGAGGGATGAAAGCTAGGGGAGCGAACTGGATTAGATACCCAAGTAGTCCTAGCTGTAAACGCTGAGAACTATGTATTGCATATCTTACGGGGATATGCAGTGCCGAAGCGAAGGCATTAAGTTCTCCGCCTGGGAAGTACGGCCGCAAGACTGAAACTTAAAGGAATTGGCGGGGGCGCACTACAAGGAGTGGAGCGTGCGGTTCAATTCAATTCCACTCGGAGAATCTCACCAGCAGCGACGGCAGGATGAAGGTCAGATTGAAGGTCTTACCTAACAAGCCGAGAGATGTTGCATGGCCGCCGTCAGTTCGTGCCGTAAGGTGTGCGGTTAAGTCCGTTAACGAACAAGACCTATATCAGCTGTTGCTAGCGACTCCTTCGGGAGGATCGAGCACACTGCTGAGACTGCCCGTGTAAATGGGAGGAGGGTATAGGCAACGGTAGGTCTGTATGACTCGAATCTGCTGGGCTACACGCGCGCTATAATGGTAGGGACAATGGGATACGACTCTGAGAAGAGAAGTTAAACCTCGAAACCCTATCTTAGTTCGGATCGAGGACTGTAACCCGTCCTCGTGAAGCCAGAATTCCTAGTAATCGGATCTCAACACGGTCCGGTGAATCTGTCCCTGTGCCTTGCACACACCGCCCGTCATCCCAACCGAGCAGGGTTTGGGTGAGCACTAGTTTTTTGACTAGGTCGAACCTAAATTCAGTGAGGAGGGGCAAGTCGTCACAAGGTAGCTGTAGGGGAACCTGCAGCTGGATCACCTCCTTTTAATTTTCTCTATTGTGCTTAGATTTGTTCATGCATCTTACTCTTGGGCCTGTAGTCTAATGGTAGAACATGGGCTTTGCAAGCCTAAGATCTGGGTTCGATTCCCAGCAGGTCCATTTCACGAATCATATTTATCAAAACTCGATGAGGCTCACTAAATAATATTTTGTGGGTTGATAACATCATTTTGATGTTGTGCATAGGTAAGATCAACGGATCCATTAGGTGGATGGCTAGGCTCAAAACAAAGATGAAGGGCGTGGCAAGCTACGATATGCCTTGGGTAGGCGCAATGCAGCCTTTGATCCAAGGATTCCTGAATCTGACTTCAGCTTAGACTCTGAGAAGAGGTATAACGCGGGGAATTGAAGCGTCTTAGTACCCGCAGGAAAAGAAATCAATAGAGATGCTGCGAGTAACAGCGAGCGAAAGCAGCATAGAGCAAACCGAATTTCTTCTGGAAACAGAAGATACATGTGGTGTTGTGGACTCGCTTAAGATCTTCCTTATAATATTTGAATTTTCCTGGAACGGAGAACCATGGAGGGTGATAGTCCCGTAGAATATTATAAGAAGATTTGTGAGTATCCAGAGTACTATTTCTTGGATATGAAATAGGAAGCTGGGAGGCATTAACTTCTAACTCTAAATATGTTTTGAGACCGATAGCGAATAGTATAGTGATAGAACGCTGAAAAGAACCCTTAACAGGGAGTTAAAAGATCCTGAAACCTAATGGTGATAGAATGATACTGCTCTTAGGAGTTGTATCGTACGTTTCGAATAACGGGCCAGGGAGTGTATCTATGTGGCGAGGATAATTCTTTCAAGAAGCATCCAAAGTGAAAGCAAAAACCCGCAGTTTACGAGGGGTTGGGTATTAATGTACCTAAAGTCACATGGATACTACCAGAAACCGGGCGATCTAATCCTGAGCAAGGTGAAGCAAGGTTAATCCCTTGTGGAGGCCTGAAGCGGTACTGCGGGCATGCGTTCGTGTGACTTGGGATTAGGGGTGAAAAGCCAATCGAGCTCGGTTATAGCTGGTTCCTGCCGAAATAGGCCGAAGTCTAGTCTCAGATGAAGTAGTTAAGAAGGTAGAGCTACGGATTGGGGATTTTGGGGGAGAAATCCCTCGGTTCCTTGTCCAACTCCAAATAACTTAACGCTGTAGATTCTGGGAAACAGGGGTGCGCGGTAAGCGTGTATTCCGAGAGGGGAACAACCCAAATTATGGTTAAGGTCCTTAAATACTGGTTAAGTGTTAAAGGGTGAAAGGTGTGCACAACCGAAGACAGCGGGGAGGTTGGCTTAGAAGCAGCCATCCTTTAAAGAAAGCGTAACAGCTCACCTGTCAAGGTTAGTGTGCCCTGAAAATGGACGGGGCTAAATCAGTTACCGATACCATAATTCTCGAAAGAGAAGGTAGGCAGGCGTTTTGCTTGGATAGAAGCTTTTTCGTAAGAGGAAGTGGACTAAGCAAAAATGAGAATCCTGGTGGTAGTAGGATCTATATAGGGTGAGAATCCCTAATACCGAAAGGGCAAGGTTTCCTTAGCAATATATGTTATCTAAGGGTAAGTCGATCCTAACCGAGGTCCTAATTGGATTTATCGGGAAAGGGAAAACGGTTAAAATTCCGTTACTATCTAAGTACTTGGCAACAAAAGCCTCGTTTTTGACGTTTTGGGCTAGACCAACATCCTTTGTCTGGGGTGTTAATCAGCATAAATCAAGGGAGTATCGTAATGATGAGAACTTGATTAAAGCTGAGAATAGCAGGCCTTATGGTTTGTTTGGTTAATGCCTAGAACCCGTGAAAAAAGAATGAGGATGAATCTTAGATATTCGTACCAAGAACCAGCACTGGTGCCCAGGGTGAGAAGCCCAAGGTATGTGGGAACAATCTAATCAAGGGAATTCGGCAAATTAGCTCTGTCTCTTCGGTTTAAGGAGTCCCTGCGATTGTATGCTTGACATGCGATTACAGGGTGCAATAACAAAGGAAATCCGACTGTTTAATAAAAACTTAACTAACTGCGAGCCTGCAAAGGTGTGTATAGTTAGTGACGTCTGCCCAGTGCCAGTACTTGAAAGTTCGTTTCAACGGACCTAAGAGCTGGTAAACGGCGGGAATAACTATAATTCTCTTAAGGTAACGAAATGCCTTGCCGTTTGAATGACGGCCTGCATGAATGGCGTAACGAGATTTCCACTGTCCCTGGTTAGAGTCCCCCGAACACACCATTCTGGTGCAAAGGCCAGAGATTTCCAGTGGGAAGCGAAGACCCCGTAGAACTTTACTGCAGTTTGTCGTTGTGATGTGATGTTTAGTATGCAGTGTAGGTGGGAGTTGCTAAAGCTTGGACGCTAGTTTAAGTGTAGACGAAATATGAGACACCACCTTCTAAATTTCGCATTGCTCACTTATTTAAATAAGGACAGCGGTAAATGGGCAGTTTGGCTGGGGCGGCACCCCGCTGAAAAGATATCAGTGGGGCCCAAAGGTTAACTCAAGAGGTTTAGAAATCCTCTGGAGAGTGCAAGAGCAAAAGTTAGCCTGACTGTATTCCTGACAGCACGGAACGCAGGAGCGAAAGCTGGGTCTAGCGAACTTCTGTGTCCTCCTTAATGGGGGCCAGACATGACAGAAAAGCTATCTCGGGGATAACTGAGTCGTAGCGCCTTAGAGCTCAAATCGACGGCGCTGCTTGCTACTTCGATGTCGGCTCTTCCTATCCTGGATGCGCAATAGCATCCAAGGGTGAAGGTGTTCACTTATCAAAAGGGATCGTGAGCTGGGTTAAGTACGTCGTGAGACAGTATGTATGATATCTACTGGAAATGTTAATTATCTGAGAAGAAGGGTCTTTTAGTACGAGAGGAACAAAGGCTCGTGGCCACTGGTCTATCGGTTGTCTGACAAGGCAGGCCGAGCAGCTACGCCATAGGGGATAAGTGCTGAAAGCATCTAAGCACGAAGCCCTCTTCGAAAAGAGATAAAGAGCACTTTTATAAGAAAAGTTTGATAGGATCGGGGTGTAAGTACCGAGGCAACGAGGTATTCAGCCTGCGATTACTAACAGCTTGTTTTTTTGATCTTACCTATGTTTATTTTCTAAATTCTTATTCGATATATTTATAAACCCAAAAATAGTGTTTTTTATTGGTAGGAAGGTAGCTAACTAACGCTTGAAAAAGTGAGGAAAGTCCGTCCACCATTATATGGGTTGCTTCTTTTAAAGAAGTTCCAGAAATGGAAGGCAACCACTCAGAAACGAAACCACCTATAAGGAGGATGATGGAAGCGAAATTTCTCGTGAGAGAAATGAGTTAACCTCTTGACGTTCTTATAGGAGAGGGTGAAACGGTGAGTCCCAATCGGTGCAAGTCTTTAGAGACGCTAAGTTGAATGTTAGCCAAACTTTTCCTTATGGAAGTTTGACAGAAGGCGGCTTAAGCCTTCCTACTTTTTTATTTAATCGTAAGGTTTTTATATTAATAAATAAGGTGTTTTAAACATGGCGCAAGACAAAATTCAAATGCCTTCTAGTGGAGGAGGAATTGTTAGGTATTTTGATGATTATAAAAGTAAGATAGAGTTTAGTCCTTGGGTTGTTGTTGTTATGATTGTTGTTGTTATCTTAATTGAAGTATTATTTTATATTTTTCTTTCTAATAGGCTGGTGTGAAAACGATGAATATTAATCCCAAAATGATGGAAAGAGCAATGAAAAAGATGGGTGTTAAGCAGGAAGAGATAGATGCCCACGAGGTAATCATAAAGTGTTCTGATAAGAATATTGTTGTTAAAAACCCAAATGTAGTTAAAATTAAGATGATGGGCCAGGAGAGTTTACAGATTACAGGAGATATTTCAGAGGAAGAACAAGATGTTTTTAATGAAGAAGACATTAAAACTGTTATGGAACAAACTGGTTGCAGTGAAGAGGATGCTAAAAAGTTATTAGAGCAAGAAGGAGATATTGCTGCTGCAATACTAGCTTTTGAAAATAAATAAACTTTAAATATTTTAAAAACTGAACATTCTGCATGGAAGAGGTTTTCAAGCTAGTTAGTAAAGCAAAAAAATTATATGAAACTGCTGATCATTTAACCTATGTTACATTCCCGGTTGTTAATGAAATTAAATTATTAGTTACTATTACTGAAAATCTTCATTCTGCTTTGGTGCATGGAATGAATGCACTTTTGCAGTATGATAGATTATATAAAAGAATTCCACCATTAAATACAGACTTTACTTCAAGATTCGAGGTTTTTAAGACTAAATGTGTTCCAAGGTACAATATTGATAGATCCATTATTTTATTAATGCAAGATTTAAAAGATATTATTGAAAAAAGGAAAGAAAGCCCGATGGAATTCCAAAGAAAGAACAAATTTGTGATATGTAGCCATGATTATAAGATGAAAACTTTAAGTTTAGGGAAGGTAAAAGAGTATTTGAGTCAATCGAAACCTTTTTTTACTAGATTGGATATGATTTTTAATAAAAATGGTAGAAGATTCTGATAGTTCCATTGGACAATTAAAAAGAGCAGACCATTTACTGTATGTTACTTTGAAATATACAAGGACTACAGAGGTTATTAAGAATACAATAAGAAGATTAATTGGTGTTTTTGATTATGCTGCTTTAGAAATATTAGAAGTAGAAAAAAGAAGAAGAAAAATCAAATCAATACCTTATTTACCAATAGAGAGAATGGATTTATTGGCCAAGGTATTATCTGAAAGAAAAGAGATTAAAGATTATGTCTTGTTTTATTATCTGCTCAGACATATTGACAAAGCAGAATATAGTTCAAAAGAAGAATATAGAAAAAATGTTGCATTAATAACTAAAGATTTTAATGTGGATATCACCATGTTAACATTATATTTTGAAAAAACAAAAGATTTTGCTAAATTTGCAAATAAATACGTGAATGAAAATGAAAAATAAACTTTTGATTTTTGGGATACTAACTGTATTTTTTCTTTTTGGTTTTTATTTAATTGCTGGTGGGGGTGTAACAGGTAAATTTATTTTTGTGGATGAGATAGGTTTTATGGAAAAAGTTTTGGATAATAAAATTACTGTTATTCCTGTAGAAAAAAATCCTAATTCTATTTTGGATGTGGAGTTTAGAACCAGCAAGAACTCTTTGGTTTTTGTTGATATTGATAATTGTGATGAATGGTTGTATGGTGAAGGCAATGTGGCTCTTTATGCCCCTATTGGAAATAAGTTTAGTGTGGGTGAGCCAATGATGAATACTCCAGAGCAAATATCTTTATATAAAACAGATCATCTGTGTTTAGTGTTTAATAATTTAGAATATCCAGACCCAATGAGCTTAAGTTTAAAACTTGGTGAAAGAGATAGAGACTTATGGATTGTTGAATAATGACAAAATTTATTGCTGTTATTGGTGGAAAAGGGGGAGTTGGAAAGACAACTACTTCGATTAATTTAGGTAGTGCTCTGAATAAACTTGGAAGAGATGTAACTGTTGTGGATGTGAATCTCACAACACCCAATGTTGGCATCCATTTAGGAACCCCTGTTGTTCCAATACATCTAAACCATGCCCTGCAAGGAAAACATCATATTAGTGAAGCAGTTTATGAGCATCCTTCTGGAGTCAAAATAGTTCCTGCCAGTATTTCTATTTTGGATTTAAAGAAAACTAATCCTGATAATTTAAATGGAGTTTTGAAAGGATTAATTGGGATGACTGATATTGTTATTCTGGATTGTGCCGCAGGTTTAGGTAGAGAGGCCTTGTTAGCTATGGATGCATCTGATGAATTGTTGATTGTTACCAACCCTGAATTGCCTGCTGTTACAGATGCCTTGAAAACAATTAGATTAGGAGAGAGCATGGGTAAGAGGATCTTGGGTGTTGTGCTAACTAAGAGCAAGAATAATGATCTGGTTTCTGTTGAGAATATTGAAACTATCCTGGATCATAAGGTTATTGGTGTGATTCCTGAAGATAGGAAAGCTTTAGAGGCTTTGGCTCAGAAAGATGCTGTTGTTTTAACACATCCAAAATCAGAAATAAGTGTTGGTTATAATAAACTGGCCCATACATTATTAGGAAAGAAGTATCAAGAAGAAAAACAAGGATTTTTTTCTAGGATTTTTAGAAGAAGAAAATAAAAAGGAGGTTAAAAATATGACCAAAAAGAAAATCAAAAATAAAGTTTGTGGGTCAGGTTGTGGTGGCGCTTTTTATGGATTGGGTTTTATTGGAGCGTTAATCTACTATGTATCTACTGCAACTAGTTTTTGGAATGGAGTTTTAGGTGTCTTAAAAGCGATTGTATGGCCAGCATTTTTAGTCTTTGAGTTGCTTAAGTATATGGGAATGTAATAATAAAAGACATATCTGAAACCACTATCTTCTTAATAAAGGGGCGGTGTTTTTTAAAGATAATTCATTGTTACTTTAAAGGGTGTTCTTAATTAGTATTTCATTTCTTGGTTATGCATACTTACCCAAAACGAAAGGTTTAAATAGTATAATGACTATGTATTCATAACTAAAATAAGTCTATAGAGGCAAGGAGGAATTAAAATGCCACGAGGAGATGGAACAGGCCCTGCAGGACAGGGAAGCATGACTGGAAGAAGAATGGGTTTTTGTGCAGGTTTTAATGCACCGGGCTTTATGAATCCTGAATTTGGAAGAGGATTCGGTAGAGGTTTTGGTAGAGGCAGAGGATTCGGATGGAGAGCAAGAGTTATTCAGCCTATGCCAATACAACAAGTCCAACCAGCAGTTATAACAGAAAAACAAGAAAAACAATTTTTAGAGCAAGAACTAAATGCCTTAAAAGAAGAAATGAAAGAAATAGAGAAAAGATTAAAAGAATTAAAGGATTAACTGAATTATGGTAAGACCGAGAAGAATTAGAAGAATCTTTTTTCAACCAGATGTAACTTATTTCAAGCCAGCAGGAATTCCTATGATTGATCTAAAGGAAACTATATTGAGCTTTGATGAGTTAGAAGCAATAAGACTAATAGATTCTGAAGGAATGGAGCAAAGTAAAGCAGGGAAAAAGATGAAAATAAGTCAATCTACATTATCAAGATTACTTAGAACAGGAAGAAAAAAATTAGCTGATGCTATAATTAATGGTCAAGCAATTAAGATTCAAGGAGGCAATTTCAAAATGGTGCAACCAAGAGGAAAAGGTTTAGGCATGGGAAGAGGCAGAGGATTTGGTGGCAGAGGTAAAATGGGGGGTCCACTAGCAGCAGGTCCTGGGGGGATTTGTAAATGCCCTAAGTGTGGATATGAAGAGCCTCAAATAAGAGGTCAGCCCTGCATGAATAAAAAATGTCCTAAATGCCAAACTCAAATGATAAGAAAGTAAAAAGAATTCAATTAAATGAAGTGAGGAGGTAAAAAATGAAAATAGCTATAAGTTCAACAGGAAAAACTTTAGAAAGTGAAGTAGATGCTAGATTTGGTAGATGCCCATATTTTTTGGTTGTAGAAATTGAAAAAAAGGAAATAAAGAACGTAAAAGCAATTGAAAATAAAGCAAAGGATCAAATGGGTGGAGCAGGAATTACAGCTGGGGAAATTGTTTCAAATGAAAAAGTTGATGCAGTTATTGCTAATAATTTAGGTCCAAGAGCTTTTTCAGTATTTGAGCAATTTAAAATTAAAGTTTATTCTGGAGAAGGAAAAATTAAGGATGTTGTGCAGAAATTTATTGAAGGAAAGTTAAAGGAATTAACAGATGCTACAGGTCCACAACATGTAGGTTTAAAAAAATGAAGATGGCAATTGCAACAGATTTAGGGAATGTATCTGAGCATTTTGGTAGATGTCCAGAGTTTACAATTGTGGAGATTGAAAAAAATAAAGTTATAAAAAAAGATGTTATTAAAAATCCTGGGCATTCAACGGGTTTTCTTCCCAAATTTTTCAGAGAAAAAGAAATAAATTGTATTATAGCGGGGGGTGCTGGTTTTAGAGCACAGCAATTGTTTGAGGAATTTGGAATTAAATTAATTTTAGGAGTGCAAGGAAAAGTAGATAGTATAATTAATGATTTTATTAAAGGAAAAATCAAACAAGGAGAAGATCTTTGTAATCCTAAAAAAGGAAGAGGTTATGGGATAAAAAAAGAAGATGGTCATGAAGAATAAAAAAATAAAAATTGCTGTTACTGGAGGGAAAGGTGGGACTGGAAAATCCACAGTAGCAACATCATTGGCAGTTGAATTTGCAAGAAAAAGTAAAACTATGTTAGTTGATGCAGATGTTGAGTGTCCGAATGATCATTTACTCCTTTCTTCAAAAAGAAAAAAATACAGCAATGTTTACCAGCCTATTCCAAAATGGGATTTTAATAAATGCACAAAATGTGGTAAATGTGCTTCTATCTGTAAACAAAATGCAATAGTTTTTGTTAAAAATAAATTTCCAGCTTTTATTAAGGATGTGTGTATTGGATGTAAAGCATGTATGGTTGCATGTCCTGTAAATGCAATATCAATGACGAAGAAAGAGATAGGGAAAATTTATACTGGAAGGAATTATGATGTAAATTTAGTAATCGGAGAGCTTAAATTAGGAGAATTAGCTTCTGGAGAAATTGTTTCTTCTGTAAGAGAAAAATCAGAAGAAATTGATAAAAAACTTAAATCTGAAATTATGCTTATAGATTCTGCTGCAGGAATTGGGTGCCCAGTCATCGCTTCTTTAGTTGGAACAGATTACATAGTTGCTGTTACAGAACCAACACCCAGTGCATTGCATGATCTAAAAAGAGTTTTGTATTTAGCTAATCATTTCAAGATTAAATCAGGAATTGTAATAAATAAGTTTGATTTAGAAAAGAAGTTTTGCTTAAAAATAGAAAATTTTGCTAAGAAAAATAAATTACCTATTATCGGAAGAATTCCTTATAAGAAAGATTTTGTTGATTCAACAATAAAAATGAAGCCGGTTGTTGAAATAAATCCTGAATATAGAAAAGTATTTGAAGAAATAATTTTCCAAATAAATAAAAAGGTAGAAAATGGATCAAGTAAAACCTCTTAAAAATTTAAATAAAATTAGAATAATTTTTGGAATAATTTTGTTTTTATTAATTTTTAATATATGTTCTTTTATTGTATCTGCCGAAGAAACTCAGAATCAAATATGTGCTGTTTATATTACTGGAATTGGCTGTCCAAATTGTGCTATAACAGATCCTGCCTTACTATCTGAATATACTGCTTCAAACCCTAATTTAATAATAATAGAATATGAGATTTATGATTTGAGAGCAAGTAATCAAGATATTGCAAATGAATATTTTAAATCTTATATCCCAAATACAAGAGCCGGAATTCCCCTCATAATCTTTAATAAAGATCAAATTGGTTTAGGAAGATTTCAGGTTTTAGATTCTAAAGAAATAATTAAAGGTTTGGATTCAAATAATTATCCATTACCAGACGGCTCTTCTGTTGACTTTAGTGAGTTAGATATAACAAATTTGCAAGGGAAAGTAAAGATTTGGACAAAGAATAGAGTTTTAATATCTGGTAATAAAGGAGATAATGAATTATTAAAAAATCTTTTAGTAACAGAAGAAATAGGATCGCTTTTGGAGAGTACTGATTTTAAAGAAATTGATCCTGAACCAGTCCAAATTTCTGATGGCCAAATTGAGTTTTCTCATGCTGTTAAAGTAGATGACTGGATTTTGCAATGGAATGGGGAATCTTCTTCTTATATAAGCGAAATTTCGCCAGACACAGGGGGAATAAATCATGTAACTGAATCCCCATGGAAATCTTGGTATTGGATTCTAATTGTATTTGCTTTTATTATTATATCTTTCCTAATTTACAAATTTAAGATTATTAAAAAATGTATGTGTATTTGCTTAACTGAAAAACAAAAAAATTATTTGATTATGGGGATGTCTTTGTTATTCTTAATTGGATTTTTTATCTTAGCTAAAAATATTCCCCACGAATCTCTAGAAAAATTAGGTTATAGTTTACCATTACCTTTATTTACTGTTTTTATCGCCTTAGTTGATGGATTTAATCCTTGTAACTTATTTGTTCTTACTTTTTTATTAGGTCTTCTTATTTCAGCTTCACATTCCAGAAAAAAGATTTATGCTATTGGTTACACTTTTATTTTTGTTGTCTTTGTAATTTACTTTTTGTTTATGGTTGCTTGGCTGAATATTTTTAAATACATTGGATTTATTACCCCTCTAAGAATAGGTATTGCCTGTATTGCTTTAATTGCAGGTATAATTAATTGTAAAGAACTTTTCTTTTATCGAAAAGGCATAACACTAATGATTCAAGAACAACATGTTGGACCACTGAAAAAAAGAATTGAAAATATGAAAAATATAATTATTAATGGTTCTATGCTTGCCTTAATTTTAGCTTCAATAAGCTTGGCTACTTTTGCTTCTTTAGTAGAATTACCTTGCACCGCAGGTTTTCCAATTATTTATACTGGAATATTAACAGGAAAAGTTTTAGCAAGCAGTTTTTCTTATTACTTATATTTATTTTTCTATAATTTTGTATATGTAATCCCTCTTATTGTTATAATTACAATTTTTGGTTATACATTTAAAGGAAAACAAATAAGCAAAAGGCAAATGCAGATTATAAAATTCATAGGTGGTTTAATAATGATCTTGCTTGGATTGATTTTATTAATTAATCCTAGCCTAATAGGAATCGGATTTGGATAAATTTTTTTCTTTTCTACTCCTTTTTTATTATAATATTTCCTCCTATGATATTCCATTTCATCAACTTGTAATTCTTTTCCAATTTGAAGCTGAAGATTATCAGTAAAATGTGAGATTAGCTTAGAGTATTTAACAATCCATTTGTAGATACTTTTATGAGAAGAATTTTCAGGATAAAATGCTTGAAAATGTTCTTGTACTTTTCTTGTAGAAACTCCTTGATAAAATAAATCAATAGCACAAGTTATTTTCTTAGGGTGATTTCTCATTCTAAAGAAACCATCATCATAAGTAAAGTACTTTCCACAATCAAGGCATTTATATTTTTGAACTTTGCCTTTGTTTTTTGTTTTCCGATACCCTTGTTTTGTGTAACTTTCGCTTCCACAAAACCGACATTTTATTTTATTTTTCATACTATTATTTAGGTATCTAAACTATATAAACATTTAGATACCTAAATGTATATTCTTAGATACCGAAATACTTATAAACTATTAGATACCTAAAATAACTATGAGGTTATTATCCCAAATAAGCCGAGAATACAACGGAAAGAAATATGAGAAGTTTTGGGTTGTCATACCTAACAAACTCATAGAAAAATTAGGTTGGAAAAAAGGACAGGAATTAGAGGCAGAGGTTAAAGGGGACAAGCTGATTATTGAGGAGGATTAAAATGAGTAAGAAAAGGAAAACCATAAATAAAAGATGGCTTCTGTTTCTATCAAAATCTTTTTTTGATATTGCTTTATTTTTTAGTTCTGCTTTTTTAGGTGTTTATTTAGCATTACATTTTAATGAGCCCATAGATAAACTAGGGGTAGGTTTTATCATTTTTATTATTTCAAGTTGGATTATTAAAGCAAGTATAGAATATCAGATAGATAATAAAAAGTAGAACGAGCTGACGTTTACTTTACAGCCCAAAAAATAAAAACCTTTATATACCACTTATATTCTTTAGACTATACAATGAACCGAGTTGGTTTAGTTCATAGTGAATAAAGAGAATTCTTATTTTAATAGTTGGAATAACAAAAAGAATCTTTTAAACTATAACAGTAAGTATGAGAAGCAAGAGATCTTAAATGTGCTTAATCTGTTAAAAAGCAATTTGCAGATTCGAGAGATTTCAAGATTAACAAATGTTCCTGAAACAACAATTAGAAATTGGAAATATGGTTATTCAAATTTGTTTGGTAAAAATAATAAACTGGATAAAAGGTTAAAAAAAGAGATTATTAGGCTATTAAACTGTGATTTTTCTATACCAGAGATTTCCAGAAAATTAAAAATTAACTATGAAATCAAAAAATGGAAATGTTTATGCATTAAGAATTGGCTATAAAGACCAACTAGTATTATTTAATAAGAAGATTGGTTTCATTATAAAACGAAAACAACAAAAATTAGATAAATATTTAAGGACAAGTTAGCATTGTTATTTGAACATATGGTGGATGTAGTCTAATGGCTATGACGCAAGCCTGTGGAGCTTGAGAAGCGGGTTCGATACAATTTAATTGCGAAAGTCCCGCCTTCCACCCTTTTATAGTCAAGGAGTATAAAATGGAAATAAAAAGAGCTAAGGGAACAAAGGATTTTAAGCCTGAAGAACAAATAGTCAGACAAGAAGTTATTGATTTACTTAGAAAGATATTTGAAAAATATGGATATAATCCTTTGGAAACTCCAGTTATAGAAAGATATGAAACCTTATCGGCTAAATTTGCTGCTGGAGAAGCTTCTGACGCTCTAAAAGAAACCTTTACTTTTGAGGATCAAGGTGGAAGAAAATTAGGACTAAGATTTGATTTAACCTTGCCTTTGTCTAGATTTATTGCTATGAATTCTAATTTAAAAATGCCTTTTAAAAGATATGAAATTGGAAGAACCTATAGAGATGGACCAATTAAAGCAGGAAGATTAAGGGAGTTTTGGCAGTGTGATGTGGATGTTATTGGAACCAAAAGTATGATTGCTGAAGCAGAATTGATGGCTATTGTTAAGGAATTTTTTGATAAACTAGAATTGAAATTTGAAATTGAACTTAATAACAGGAAAATACTAAATGGAATCTTTGATGATTTAGAAATAAAAGATAAAGATGAAGTGATGGTTAGTATCGATAAACTAAAGAAGATTGGTGTAGAAGGTGTTAAAGAGGAATTAAAAGATAAATTAGATGAAGATAAAATAACTCAACTTTTATTTATTTTTGATGTTTCTGGCAGTAATGAAGAAAAAATTAAGGCTTTAAAGAAAGTTGTTAAGAGTGAAGAAGCTAAGGAAGGCTTGGAAGAAATAAAGGAAATTTTAGGTTATAGTAAGTTGTTTGGAGTTAATGAGGTTGTATTTAATCCCTCTTTGGTTAGAGGCTTGGCGTATTATACTGGACCGATATTTGAGGTTTTTTTAAAGAACTCCAAGATTACAAGCAGTTTTGCTGGTGGTGGAAGGTATGATAAAATGATTGGAAACTATTTGGGCGGAGGAGATTATCCTGCTACTGGCATATCTTTTGGTTTAGAACCCTTAAATCAAGAAATTCTATCAAGAAAAAAAACAGAGCAGAAAACTGTTGTTGATGTATATGTTATTCCTATTAAAACAATAAAAGAAAGTTTAAAGGTTTTAAAAGAACTTAGAAGCAATGATATTAAATCTGATATTGATATGAATGAGAGAAGCATTTCTAAGAATTTGGATTATGCCAATAAATTAGGCATCCCTTATGTTGTTTTTGTTGGAGAAAATGAGTTAAAAGAGAAGAAGGTTAAATTAAGGGATATGAAGAGCGGTAATGAGGAATTGCTCAGTATTGAAGAAATTGTTAAAAAAATTAAATCTTGAATTTTGTAAAAACTTTTAAGTATTTTGTTGCTATTATAATAATAGGGGTTAAAATGCCTTTAACTAAGGTTGATAAAAGGGCGGGGTATGTTATTCTTTCAGAGATTCTCTCAAATAAAAAAGCTTCTAAATTGATAAAAAAAATCAATAGCTGCCTAATATCTGATTTTAGAGCAGAATCAGAAACTAGGACAAAAGATGAAGCAGGGATATTGGCACCAGACATAGACATTAGTTATGAAATAAGTGAAGAAATTAGACTTAGAGTAATAAAAAGAGGGAATACTGAAAATGATAAATACTTTATTACGATAAGCTTTGAACCACCAATCCTTGACACTGATGCTAATAAAGCAGAAAAAGTAATACACACTCTTGAAAAACTTGTTTCTATTGATTATAATGGGACATATGAAAACCTTTAAATAATAGCTTATTTTCTTAATATTATTAAAATAAAGAGGTTTATAAAATGGATAAAGACACGAAAACATTAATTCTAGCTGTTTTTGTAATCTTAATCATAGCAGTAATGGGAATTATGTTTGCAGGATCCGGATATGTTACAAAGACTCCAACAGATGCGGTGGTTACAATAAGTCCAGCTATTGCTTATCCAGGGGAAAACATTAATATTAATGTTTATCCAGGAGAAAATGGAATAAGAAAAGAGGCTACAATTAGAAGAGCAAATGGATTGAGAGCTGCACAAATAAAATTACAATGTGGATCTTACTGTTGCAGGGATGATTTTGTAGATACCTATAAAGTTTCTCCAAGCTGGAAAGGAGATTACTACATAGAATTTAATGATTGCAAAGGAAATAAAGGAATAGTAACAGCAGATTTTGAGGTTTTACCTTAATTCTTTTTTTTATTTTTTTAATATTTCTATTTCTCCAAAATGCTCTTGTTGATACAAATCAATCTTCTCTTGGTTGTCTAAATAGAGTAAGGGGATTAATGTGAGGATTTTGTCTTCTCTTTTATCACTCATTACTATTTTTGAAAAAGTAACTTTCTCTTCTTTCTTGAAATAGTTTTTTATTTTCTCATAGATATTCTTTATTAATTCTGTTATGTCTATTTTCTTTTCAGGAACTTCTGGTGGCCTAAAGCTTTTTTCCAGCTCCCTTTTTATCTCTTTTCTTTTACCCACCTTTAGAGCATTCTGTAATGCTTTTATCAAATCGTTAACAGATACAGTCCTTTTTCTTGGTTGGGGAGTTTTAATTGCCAGTTTGGGTATTTCTTCTTCCTGTATTTGATAGGATTCCTCAAATTCCTCAAATTCCTCCTCGTCCTGACTGAAGAGGTAATTGTCTAGGTTGACAATATCTTCTGTTAGGATCTTATTTGATTTTATTTTTAGCAGTAATGCAGCAGCCAATAAAACATTTCCTGAGATGAAAAAATTTGCTTCTTTTAGTTTTTTGATTGTTTCTATGTATTTTTTAGTGAGTAATGAGATATCAACATCCCATGGGTTCATTTGTTCTGATCTTATTAGATCTAAGAGAAGAGTCTTCCATGTGATTTCATCATCTTTAAGAAGCATATCTAATATCTGGTCTTGCATATAGGTTATTTGGTTGTTTAGTTTTTAAAGTTTTTGATTAAATTTATATATATGAGTAGAAGACATATGGGTGTTGAGGACATAATAAGTATGAGTAGGAGGGAAATGATTAAAAAAGGCTTAGCCTCTATTGCTTCTGTCTCTGCCGGAATTACGTCCATTGCTTTTCTTTTAGATTCTTTTTATGGTCGTGAACTTTATGAAGCCACATTAAGGGTAAAAAAACCATTTGATATTAATTCATATAAAATTACTTCTGAAGGATATGCATTAAACTTGGTCGGACAACAAGGCAGAGAAGGAATTATACTGGTGTTTTCACATAAAAGATTTGGTGATTATTTTCGCAACATGAAAAGTTTTCCAGATGAGAAAAAAAATATGGAATATGCCAATATAACTTTTAAGCTAGGAAAATTGAAAAGAGATGTTACTCGTATTCAAACAATCGAAGAGGTAACACCCGAAGGTAAAACAATTAAAAGAAAGGTGATAAAAAATCATGCGCCCATTGATGTTTATGGAGTCATAGAAATATTAAGAATTGTTCCAGGAGATATAGCTAGTTTTATATAATATCTAGTATAATAAAATAACATGAATCTGCCTCAATCATACAAAAAATTTTTTGTAGTTATCCTATTTGTTGTGTTAGTTTATATTAGTTATTTGTTATTAAAGCCTTTTTTATTAAGCATTGTAACTAGTATGTTTTTAGTTTATTTATTGTATCCCGTGTACAAATTTATAAAGAAGTTTGTAATTAGTAAAAATTTAGCATCTCTTCTTATGTTGGTTTTGATTTTTTTTGTTATATTTCTGCCCTCATTTTTTATTGGCAAAGTTTTGGTTTCTGAATCTTCTGCTTTGTTAAATAATTTAGGGAATTTAGACTTTAGTTTTAAAGGTTATCTTGAC
>JAFCDT010000031.1 GCA_017609525.1 Candidatus Woesearchaeota archaeon
TATTGATATTAATTGTCCTGGTATAAACATATTAATAACAGATTAATTGTTAAAGTAAATAAAGTTTTCTTTTTGTGCCCACTTTTTGAAAAAATTAGGACTCATTCTTGATTGTATTTAACATAAGCGATTGTTAAGTCTCCTGGGCGAAGGGAAGGGTTGATTTTTAGTGCAACGATGCCGAAGGCAAAAAATCAAAGTTGAGTTCTCGCTATATCAATTCTGCGAAGCAGGCTATATTTTAAGGGAAGGGGGCGTCTTTTTTTGCTTCTTTTTTTCTAAAAAAAGAAGACGGGGCGTCGTTATTACACTTACCACTGGACAAGCATACGCAATATTTATAAATATGTCTGAATATGTCTAATATAAGGGGTGTAAAATGCCAAGCAAAAGCGTAACTTTAAAGGTTGATTCTGACATTTATGACAAATATAGAGAGTTCTGCAAAAAGAAAGGCATTGTTGTATCACGGCAATTTGAGATTATGATGGAGCAGCACCTTAAAAACGGGAGTGTTGAAAATGGGAAATAATATCATCAAAGCGATAACAAACATAGTCAATTTTGGGAATTTTGACTTAAAGGATTACGCTTCTAAATCGCATATTAGGATTAATGCCGTTGGAGAACAGCTGGAGTTTTTCGTAAAAGATTCAATTGCCAATTCATTCAATGCTGAAAAGGAAAAGAAAGAACTAGAATACTCAAAAGTTTTCTCATGGCTGGGAAACCAAAACCATCCCCCAGACATAATCATAAGGAACAGCGATGCTTTTGAAATAAAAAAGATAGAAAGCCAAAAATCCTCATTGGCATTGAATAGCTCACCGCCTAAAGACAAGCTGTTGGCAAGCGATGTGAGAATTACGAAGGATTGCAGGGAGTGCGAGGGGGAAGAATGGAAAGAAAAAGAGCTTTTTTATGTAATAGGGCACACAAAATCATCTAAGCTCAGATACATTTTCTTTATTCAAGGCACTTGCTATGCGGCAAGCCATGAGATCTACCATAAAGTCCATGACCCTATTAAAAAAGAGGTTGATTCTGTTTTAGACTCTTTGGGTTTGGAGAAAGGGAAAACAATAGAGATTGGCAAAGTAAAAAGGGTTGACCCGCTTGGGATAACAGAATTGAGAATTAGGGGAATGTGGCAGATACAGAATCCCCTAAAAGTCTATGATGATTTTTGCAGCATTTCTGATAAAGAGAAATTTCATTTGTTTGCGTTGCTTAGAAAAGAAAAATACAATTCTTTTCCTAAAGAAGACACCAAGGAATTAGAAAATCATCCGAATATTGAAGTGAAAGACATTAAAATAAAAGACCCAAATAATCCAGCTAAGCTTATAGAAGCTAAATTAATAATGAGTGTGGAAAAATGAAGATAGTGTCATTCTTTTCAGGGGCAGGAGGATTGGATCTTGGATTTACCAATGCTGGCTTTAAGCTGGTGTATGCTAATGACAACTGGAAAGGGTGCTGGGAAACTTTTGAAAAAAACCACGGAATTAAGATTGATAAAAGGTCAATTGCAGAAATTAAGCCAGAGGAAATCCCCGATGTTGTTGGGTTTGTTGGAGGACCCCCATGCCAAAGCTGGAGCCTTGCAGGGGCAATGAAAGGAATAAAGGACCCGAGAGGAAAGGTCTTTTGGGATTATGTTAATCTAATTGAAAAAAAACAGCCATTATTTTTCTTAGCCGAGAATGTGCCAGGCATTCTTTCGCCAAAGCATAAGCCAGAATTTATGAAATTAATAAAACGGTTCTGGGATGCGGGATATATAGTTTCATTTAAGCTGTTAGATGCCAGGGATTATGGGGTTCCGCAAGAGAGAAAAAGGGTTATTGTAGTTGGCTACCATAAAAAATTAGGTATGAGATTCGAATTTCCAAAAGGAACAAAACAATGGGTAACCCTAAGGGAAGCTATTGGAGATCTGCCAGAAGCAAAGCCAGCCAGTGAAAAGAACAAAACGAATGGAAACCTGAAAATCCCAAACCACGAATACATGAACGGTGGATTTTCCACAATCTATATGTCAAGAAACAGGGTAAGAAGCTGGAACGAGCAATCTTTTACAATACAGGCAGGGGGAAGGCATGCGCCAATCCATCCGCAAGCCCCTAAAATGAAATTTATCGAGCAAAACAAAAGGGAGTTTGTTAAGGGAAAAGAGCATCTTTACAGGAGATTATCAGTAAGGGAGTGCGCAAGGATACAGACTTTTCCAGATGACTTTATTTTCTATTATGACAGCGTTGCAGATGGCTATAAGATGATTGGGAATGCTGTCCCTGTAAAGATGGCTGAAGCTCTGGCAGAAAAAATTATGTGTGATTTAAAGCTGAAAAAGGGAGAAAAATGCCAGATAAATTCGACAAAAAAACAAGAAGCGAAATTATGTCTCGCATAAGGCATAAGAATACTTCGCTAGAGGTGAATTTCAGAAAGCTTCTTTGGAAAAATAGTTTTGGAAGATACAGAATCCATTATAACCTACCCGGAAAGCCAGACATAGTTTATGTTTCTAAAAGAATTGTAATTTTTCTTGATGGGGACTTCTGGCATGGCTACAACTGGAAAAAATTAGGCAAAACTCCTCCTAAAAAATATTGGCAAGAAAAGATACAGAAGAATATTGACAGGGCAAAAAAATATAATAGGCAACTAAAAAAAGATGGCTGGACAGTGCTTAGGTTTTGGGAGCATGAAGTTAAAAAGAATCCTGATAAATGCATTAAAAAAGTAAAAGAGGCTTGGAAATAAATGGATGGCAAACAAGTAGGAGCAATTATTGCATTAATCGTAGCAATTCCATTACTCTTTAGCTTATTGTCTTGGACTATAAAAAATGCTAATGGTCCCGGCAACCCAGATAATTTACAAGAAGGAACAGAAATTATAGCTGACGCTGCTATCCCCTGGTGGCTTGGTCTCTTTGAATGGCTGGCAGGATTACCGGGAATTATTGGAGCAGGATTAATTATTGGATTTATATTTTTCTTGAAATGGATAGGGGAGATTAAATAATGGCAACAAAAGAAGAAATCAAAGAGAAAACAGAAAAAGAACATGAAAAACTTATCGCTTTAGTAAATAGAATGATTGATAATGTTTTCAAGATTTCAAGTAAAATAAAACCAAAAACTGATGTTTCCCACGAAGAAGATGGCTTTTTTCTACGGTTTTTGAATTATCAAGGCATATCTTCTTTAAGTGTACGCGATTTGATATTTGATGGTAAATATGTTGATGCTTTTAGAATAATTAGATGTATCTTTGAAAATTACTTGTTGAACCTTCTTATGATGAATGGAGAACTTTACCAAAGGACACTAAAAATTATTCCTAAAACCAAAACACATCAAGAAGTATGCGAAGAAGCTATCTCAAAATTGAAAGAAGACCACAAGAAAGGCATTAACAAAAATATAATTTCTGTTGTTGCTACGAAAGACTATAAATATCTAATGGTTACCTATAAGGGCTTAACGGATGCTAAAGATGATGATGATATTATACCTTACTATTATTTTGCCTTCCAAGAATATGATTCTGAAAGGCATATTGTAGAAAAAATTCCTGAAATTAATGAAAAATCCTTTTACCCTGAAATAAATAAGAAATGGCAGAAGCATCATGAAGAATTATCGAAATATTTAACTTTTTCAGGAATGAAAAAAGCACTACTTTTAAATAAAATCTATTCAGAAAAAGAATGGATTAAAATATCAGTCCATTATCAATTTTTGAGTACATTTATTCATCCGAATAAAAAGAATATGAGAATAATCGAAGGGAATATAATAAATTCTTATATTAACTCTCCTGAAGAAATTTACAATTATGACCATTATTTATCAGAACTTGCTTTATTATACATTGCCTTTCTTTTAAGATATTTCTTAGAGGAAATTATTGGTTATTTATCTAAAAATTTTAAGATTGATGAAGAGTTTGAAAAATCTTTATTTGAAGGTTTCGAAGATTTTGATTATTTCTGGTTTTTAAAAGAAAAACCCCATACTTATGATGAGCATGAATATTTAACAATTAAGAATCATGCTAAACAAACAAGAGATGTTGAATTAGATGATGAAATTCCCTACTATAAAAACCCACTACAGAGGCTGGTGGGTTTGCATACTTCTAAGCATGAATTAACGACTGGAAGTGTTTATAATAGTCCACTTCATAGAAAAGACGCATTATTCAAAAGATATTAATTGAGATAAATAAATTTCTTTTTCACAGAAAAAGACAAAATGTGCGTAGCACCGACGCCCCCTACAAATTTTGAGGCGAAGCCGAAACTATCTGTCCCGCAGGGACTAAGCCCCTTCCCCGTTTCCTAATATTAAGCGAGAACTCAATTGAACTTAACACTAATTTTATAAACTCTTTTTGTTTTTTATTATTATGATCTATTTAGGTCCTGCTGGAAATTGTGCTAAAGACACATTAAGCTCTTTAAAAAAAGTTAAAGAATCTGGATTAGGGGCGCAGGAAATAGAATTTGTTTATGGAATTACTTTAAGCAACCAAAGGGCTAAAGAGGTTGGAGAGTTAAATAAAAAATTAAAGCTAAGGTTAAGTATTCATGCTCCGTATTATATTAATTTGGCGGCTAAAGAGAAAGCAAAATTAAACAGATCAAAACACTGGGTTATAACTAGTGCTGAAAGAGGGCATTATTTGGGGGCAGATAAAATCGTGTTTCACCCTGGTTTTTTTATGGGCAGAGACAAGGATGAGGTTTTTGGTATTATCTATGACAATCTAGGAGATATAAAAGATAGTATAAAGGATAGAGGGTTTAAGATTAAGTTAGCGCCTGAAACTACAGGAAAGCATTCTGCGTTTGGAAGTTTGGATGAAATCCTTAAATTAAGCAAGAAATTAAACATAAGTTATTGTATTGATTTTGCTCATTTATATGCTAGAAATAACGGCAAGATTGATTATAAAGAAATTTTAAGAAAATTAAAGGAAAAAGAAGTACATTGCCATTTTTCTGGTATAAATTATGGTGAGAAAGGAGAGAAAAATCATCTGAATATTAGCAGCAATAAGCCTAATTTTAGAGAACTAGCCAGGTTATTGGTTAAGAAAAGACAGAATTTTGTTATTATTTGTGAGAGCCCAAGGCAATATCTGGATTGTTTGGATATGAAGAATATTATTGAGAAACTTTAATAAATTTAATTAAAAACTAATTTCTTTATGAATTATGATGAGACCATTGTTTATTTGTATAGCAGGGGGTTGTTTGCTATTAAATTAGGTCTGAATAATATAACTGAGTTAATGGAAAAACTGGGCAATCCTCAAAGAAAGTTTAAATCAATTCATATTGCGGGCACTAATGGAAAGGGTTCTGTTTGTGCTTTTCTTTCTTCAATATTACAAAAACAAGGATATAAGGTCGGAGTTTATACCAGTCCTCATTTAGTTGATTTTAGGGAAAGGATCAGGATAAATAATAAAAAGATTAGCAAAAACAAAGTAGTTTCTTTGGTTGAGAGAATAAAACCTTTAGTTGATACACATACTTATTTTGAGATTGTTACTGCAATGGCTTTTCTTTATTTTAAAGAACAAAAGGTTGATTTTGCTTTGGTAGAGGTAGGAATGGGTGGAAGATTAGATGCTACCAATGTTATTAAACCAGAAGTGGCTGTTATCACGAGTATTAGTAAAGAGCATACCAAGCATTTGGGCAAGACTATTGAAAAAATTACTTATGAAAAAGCAGGAATTATAAAAAAAGGTGTTGATGTGGTTGCTTCTGTTCATAATGATGGATTAAAACAAATAAAACCTGTTTGCCATATTAAGGATTGCAGGTTAAATTTAGTTGAACCTGCTGAAGTTGAATCTAATCTAAAAGGCAGGTTTCAATATGAAAATTTAGGTATTGCTTTAAAAGTTATTGAGCTATTAAGAGAAAAAGGTTATGAAATAAGTGAAGAATCTGTTAAGGCAGGATTTGATTGTGCTCATAATCCTGATGGCGCTGAAACCTTAGTTAATGAAATAAATAATTTAAGTTATGATAGGCTATATGTTATTTTAGGTATCATGAAGGACAAGGATATTGAGGGAATATGTAGGCCTTTAGAAAAAATAGCTGATGAGATTATTGTTACAAAACCAGAAATTACAAGAGCTGCTGAACCAGAAGAAATCAAGAATTTTATTAAAAAAGAAGTTAGGATAATCAGGAATGTTAAAGAGGCTTTAGATTATGCTATGGGTAAGGCAAAAAAGAAAGATTTGGTTGTTTTGACTGGTTCTATTTTTACTGTTGGGGAGGGTTTTTCAGCTATTAAGAAAGATCCTTTTGGATAAGCGACAAGATTTTATCTATTTTTTCTTTAGTTTCGGGGTTATTTTTTAGATCATTAGGTTCTGCTGCTTGAAAAGCAAAGGTCCCTATTAAATCCATTTTATGTATTCTTGCAAATTCTACAAATACCTGATCTATTACTTTTTGAGCTTCGGTTTTGGGAAGATCTCCGACAACTATTGCAATGAGTTTTTTGTCTTTTAGTTCTTTTTCCTTGTAAAGAGCATCGGTCCTATCAACAAAGTCTTTTAGTAATCCGGTTATATTTGTAAAATAGTTAGGAGACCCAATAATTATTAATCCTGATTCTCTTAGAAGTTTGTATACTTCCTGCATATCATCATCAATAATACACTCTTTTGTTTTTTCACAAGACATACACCCATTACAGTGCTTTATACTTTTATCTTTAAGTAGAATCAGGTCTTTTTCTCCATGGATTGCATCAAAAAGGGTTTTGAGGATGTATTCTGTGTTGCCCTTTCTTGGGCTACCAGAGATCAACAGGGTTTTCATAATAGTTACAGGAACTAATTGTTTAAAAAAATATTGTTTATAAGCTATTTATTCCAGAACAGAGTAATATATAAAGAATTTTTAATTTTTATCAAAATATGGAGTATAGCGAGGATGATAAAAAAGTATTAAACTTCTTTTTTACTAATTTAGACAAGCCGATATTCGCAACCAAGAACTTTCATCCCGAAGTCTGGGCATTAATGCAGGCAAGATATAGCAGATCAAGAGAAGGTTTAAGAGAGAGTTTTTTGAAGTTACTTAAGGAAGATCCTGAAAATTTTAAAAAATTAAAAGAAGAGATTGAAAAAACAGAAGGGGGCATAGAAGCAAAGCATGCTACTGAAAAAGCAATCCAATTTATGGAGCGGTGGGTGTTAGGTTTTGGCCATAGTTCTGTTGCTGAAGGGGCTGTAGTAGGGTTGTGTTTAGAGGGCATTAGCATTTTGGCTACTAAAGTTATAGAGGACAATAGATTATGCTCTTTTATTGAAAAGTCTACAAGATATGTTTCTTTTGATAGCAATTCTTTTTATTTAGATAAAGATCTGGAAAATTCTGAGTTTAGAGATGAAGTGAGAGAACTTTTAGATTTTTTATTTAAAACTTATATGGATTTACATGAACCTGTTTTAGAATATGTTAAAAAAGTGGCTCCCTGCGATGAAAACACCAGTATTCCTGCATGGGAAAGGTCTTGCGCTGCAAGGAGATTTGATGCAATAAGGTATTTGTTGCCCACGTGTACAAAAACTAGCCTGGGTTGGACTGTAAATGCAAGGCAGTTAGCTCATGGTATAAGTAAATTAATATCTCATGAATTAAAAGAAATGAAAGATATTGGTATAATGGTGAGAGATGAAGCAACAAAAGTGCTGCCTTCTTTGTTAAGACATGCATATAAAAAATATTATTTTGTCAAGACTGAAAAAGACATGCAAAAATTGAGTAAAGAGATTGACATAGATGATAAAAATACTGATAAAGTTATGCTGGTTAGAGGACCTAAAGACGCGGATGATGTAATTGTTGCTTCAATTCTATATAGATATAAGAGTGAACCTTTTATTAAAATAATGGAAAAGGTAAAGATGATGACTCCTGAGGAAAAAGAGAGAGTATTTGATGCATATCTTAAAAATATGGAGGAACATGATAATCCTATGAGGGAACTAGAAAATGCTCAGTTTAGTTTTGATATTGTTATAGACTATGGGGCTTTTAGAGATCTACAAAGACATAGGATGTGCACTCAGACTAATCAACTATTAACAACTAATCTGGGTTATGATGTTCCTGAAGATATTGAAAATGCGGGTGTTGCTGATAGGTATATAGAAGCAATGGAAAAGGCTAAAAAATTATATGAAAAAATAAAGGAAAGATTTCCTCTGCAAGCACAATATATACTACCTTTGGGTTTTAAGAAAAGATTTTTATTGACAATGAATTTAAGAGAGGTGTATTATTTAATTAAAATTAGAACAGTTCCAGCTGCACATGAGTCTTATAGGAGAATAGCATATCAAATTTATAAGATAATGAAAGAAAATTATCCTTTGTTATCTAAGTATATGGTCTGTAATTATTCAGATGAAGAATTAGGAAGACTAAAGGCAGAGGAAAAAACAGAAAAACTAGATTCAGTAAGACCATTATAGTTAAAAAAGAGGTAATAATGCAATTAAGAGAGAAAGATAATAAAATATATTCTTTAATGCAAAAAGAATTAGAAAGACAGAGAAATGAACTTAATATGATTCCTTCTGAGAATTATTGTAGTAAAGAAGTAATGGAAGTATGCGGTTCTGTTTTTATGAACAAATATGCTGAAGGCTATCCTAAGAAGAGGTATTATCAAGGCAATAAATTCATTGATGATGTAGAATTGATTGCTATTGAAAGAGCCAAGAAACTATTTAATGCTGAGCATGCCAATGTTCAGGTTTTGTCTGGAAGCCCTGCAAATATGGCTGTTTATTTTGCTTTGCTTGAAATAGGAGATAAGATCCTAGGCATGAACCTGAATCATGGAGGTCATTTAACCCATGGTTCTAAGGTAAATTTTTCTGGGAAGTATTACAATTTTGTTGATTATGGAGTTGATAAAGAAACTGAATTATTGGATATGGATAAGATAAGAAAACTAGCTGAAAGTGAGAATCCTAAATTAGTTTTAAGTGGCTATACTGCCTATCCAAGAGAGGTTAATTTTAAAGAGTTTCATGATATTGCTCGGTCTTG
>JAFCDT010000032.1 GCA_017609525.1 Candidatus Woesearchaeota archaeon
CTGTCCTGGTAATCATCAGAAATCTGAACTTCAACACTTACATCATCATTATAATAATTTTCTAAAGTTAGATCAAAGCTAACAGGTGTTTTCATTTCAATAATATCCCTCCCCCTCTCATCCTTCTGTGCAACAACATCAAAATTAGCAATATTGACTCCCCTTCCAGTTGGAAAACCTTGATTAGTGGTGGTTGCACACCCAGAAATAATAAGAACAGTTAAAACAAGCAAAATATATCCTCTCATTTTTCTTATAAAATTACCCTTATTTAAATATTTTTTGGGGTTGAAACAACACATTACGTTTCTTCACCTTCTAGAGAAACAATGCCTGGGCCCTTCTTCACCCTTACTGTGGTAAATTTATCAGCTTCATAAGTATATTCTGCAGTAGCAGTAATAAGTGAGGCCTTTAGCTCTTTGTATGGTTTATCAACATTAACATTAATGCCACAAAAGAAAGCTAAATCTGCAATATCCAATCCACAATCCTTATTCTTGTCGCAATTATTAATTATATCAATGATCTCAGGTTTTAACTCCCACTCTTTTCTGTTGCCTTTTTTAACAAAGTCTGGACAAAGTTCTTTATCCACTGTAGCATATTCAGGGAGTCTGAAGCTTAAACTATTCAGGCTTTTCATTGAACCTAAAGTAAAAATTTCTGCTTCTCTCAGATTCAATGATAAAAGATGGCCTCCTTTTACATAAGGTTGTCCTTTCATACCTAAAGCCAACTCCATAGGACCATAATCTTGTTGTTGAGGAAGCACTTGTTTGTATTTTTCGACCCATAATCCTTGTTTGATTAAGCTTTTCTTCTTGCCAGAAACTCCAAAAGGATCTTTCTTGCCATACTCTTTAAGTTTTTCCTCTCCAATTGTATAAAACAGTAAGACTGTGTTGGCAGTATAGTCAGAAACTACATTAACAAAAGCTTTTTTCAGAATTTCTTTATTCTTCTTGGCTTTATCAACATCTATTACATCTTCTTTTTCTTCAATGCTAACTCCCTCAGGAAAAATACAGGAGAATTCTTTTGGTGTCTGATCATCTTTACTAATCAAAAGAGTAACCTCATTTCCTTGCTTTCTTTCTTCAGGAACACTAGTAATTGCAGTTCCATAGTACTTCTCCATATGACAAGTGATCGTAAGTTCAAAATCACTCTCAAGGTTAACCGGAACTAAATCTCCTCTTAAAATAATTTTTTCCTGTTCCCAAAAAAAGCGATCAGGCTCAAAGTTTTCAACAAAAACACCCATTTTCTTTTTATCCACATGGACAACATCTGGATTTCCCCAATAAGAAATTTCACTTACAGATTTCTGAAATTGACTAAAAGTTAATTTTGAAAATCCCTTAGCAATCATTTCCCTCAATTCAGGATCAGTAAGCTTATCTAGCCCACTGTCTATTGAAGACTTTACAGTAGGAGGCAACCAATTAAACATATACGCAACAAAAAAACCAAGAATAATAAGAATGATAAGTACAAACTTAAAAATCTTAGGAACCCATCCAACCTCTTTCCTAACCTGTCTTGATTTCCATACAGCCTCTCTTCTCTTTGCTCTATCCAATGCAGAATTAGAAGGGGTTCCTTGCTGGATTATGCTAGTTTGTGTTTGATTTCTAATTTGTTGTTGTATTCTTTCTCCACTTCTTTGAAATTGTTTTTGAGACTGCTCTTCTTCTCTTTGCATCTGTTTCTGTCTCTTTTCGTATTCTTTTGCAGCCCGCTTTCTCCTTCTCTCTTCTGCCCAAACCTGCCTATGTGCTTCTTTATCTGCTTTCTTAGCCATAACTGCAGTATAGTCAACAAATTTCCTTATCTTTCCTTTAGGATCAGTATATCTCCTTTGTTTTGACAGTTCCTTTTCACTAGAAGGAAATCTTAATTCTTTCTCTTTTCTAAAAAAATCTAAAAAACCCATCATCAACCTCTTTTTTATTTACTAACCTCCTTTTTTATTTAAAGGTTATTATAATCATTAATTTTAAATTTTATGACAATTGGCTGTTTTGTATCTGTGATAACAACTTCCTGCTTAAGATAAATCTCATATCTCCCATCAGGATAAATGGTACAACGATCTTTATCAATATCTATCCAGTCAGGACCATCAAAGCATTTACATGTTCTCCTGCAAGTATCATCGGTTTTAATCTTATTGAAAATTCTCTGAAAAATTCCAAAATCAAAACCAGTATCATAAGCAAAATTTGGTTTTGGTTTGTATTTAATCCAAACATGGTAAGGAAGACCTTCTTCATCATGCACAGGCCTCTTAAATCCCCATGTGCCAACTTCATCAATCTCTTTTATATCAATTTCTTTATTAGCTTCTCCAATAAGTCTTTTATTGCTTAATTTATAATCAGGGTAATCATAAGGCAGCTTCCGCTGATCAAACTCCTGCTTAAAATAATGAATAAAATTCTGTTCAACAATTTTCTTATCTGGTCTGCACTTGCTATCCCAAATAAAATAGTCTCCACTCTTACTACAGCTTCCTTCTTTCAAACCCCCGCTGCTAGCCAAGGTCAATAGGGCTTTATTAGCAGCCAACTTTACAACCTCATCCACATAAAATAGTTCCCTCTCCCCTTCAACAATCCTGCCAACAAATTTTGCTTGTGCAGCTCCTATATCAAAACCAAGATTGCCTGGCTTGTCCAAAAAAGTGATTATGGCATACCAAATGATAAAGAAACTAAGGATTACTAGCAAAAACGCATACATGTCTGTTCCTTTTTTACCTTTTATCATCTTAACCATACAACAATAACTTTATTTTTTTATCAACTATCATATCTCCTTCGAGCACAGGAATTTTTAATTCTGCCTCTCTTTGAAGAGGGGAGTACCCTTCAGAATTAGAAGGACCATTAGCATTAAAATTAAAATCATCTGCACTAAGTTCCCACCAACAGTCTTGTTTTCCCTGGCATAAAATAGAAAAAACTTCTACTGCTTTGCCCCTGACAAAATCGTGGTTCCCGGTTCTGATATGTTCCAGCATAGTAAATCCATCCTCCTTTGTCCTCAGGAAACTTATGAGCATTAAATCCAAATCATCAACCTCTTTTAAATATGCTCCATCCTTTAATGTTTCAAAACTAACGCCTTCGTCATAAGTATAATATTGGTAAAAGAAAATATAAAATCCTACAGCTGCCACAGTAATAAAAACAATTGCCATCAACGTTCCCAAAAAAGCTTTTTTATTCATTCTCTCTGTTTGGCAAATCCTATTTCAATAAAACCTCCTCCCACATCTTTTCCATCTTTTTTTAAAGCAACATAATATAAAAAATTATTACAATAATATAAATTCTTGAAACTACAAAAAGACCGGATTTCTTTAAAAGAATCTTCATTATAATTAAAGGCTTTTTTATCTCCTACTATTGCCCTCACAAAATATTTCTTGCCGAGACAGGCAGCAAGCCTATCATTACTAACCTTTTCCAAATCAACAACGCCAGGATAACTTCTGACTTCATCACTGTATGCAAAACATTCTGAAGAATAAATGATCCTTTTAGCTAATAAATCAGTTTCCATGCCTTCTACTCTTATCTCCTGGTTAACAGCCCCATTAATTGCAATAGAAAGGATTGCCCAAACAAAAAGGGTTAAAAGTAAGACCCCCGCTAGGGACTGCATTTGTTCTTTACTAATCTCAAAACTATCATCCCCAGTCATTAATCACTACCCCCAGACGAAAGTATGATCCCGGCTCCATCTTCCATTATTTTAAAAGATGTTTTTGTTGGTTGATTATACTCAATAATAATTCCATTTCTAGTTTTGATTCTTCCATTCTCTTCAACCAACATGAAAGTTTCAGGAACCTCATACTTCGCATTAAAACCCTTGCCAGGATTATTATCAACTAAGAGGAGAGAATCAAGAAAAAAGGCATTGTCCTTCAGGAATGCATTTTTTACTAGCCCCATTCCACTTGCAATTCCATTAACATTATTCCAAAGGAGAAAAAAAACAGCAGCAGCTAAGACAACATAATAAACAGAAAGCAGCATTCTAGCTATAATCCCTCTTTTATTCATGTATTAAATAAAACTAAAGCAATTTATAAAGATTTTTATGTCGGCTTCTCATCAATATCAACCACATCTAGTATTCTTTTATTGTCTAAACTTCTTGTAAAGCGTAATCCTTTGTATACTGGTTTGCCTTCTCCTTGAAGGAGAACTTTTCCATGGTTAAAGGCCAAGTCAAATACTTCCTTACATTCTCTTGCATCTTCTTCACAGTTTTGCACGCACAGGCAAACACAATTTGCGCCTTGGCATCGTGGAAATTTATTTTTCACAGATTCAGGAAAATCCTTATTCCATTGATCGTGATTGAACCCTACAACAAGATATTCTTCAGGCATTTGATAATTCCATGGTTCAATTCCTGTAGTTCTTGTGTTCTCAAGAGTTGATATAAATGCAGCAAAAGACATATGAGCCTCATCATTAACGTTTTGTTCTATCAAAAAATCCAAGTGTGTCATTGCATAAAACAAAAAGAAGAAAAATAATACCCCTATCATTACTCCAGGTAAAACACCTAAAAAGGCTTCTGCTTTTGGAGAATCTATCCCTCCTACCATAAAAAATAAGATAAAAAAGAACTACTTAAATCTTTTTATTAATTAAAACTTATTTTAAACAGATATCCTGTATACTCTCACCATCAATTTCTTGGAGGCATATCACGTTTAAACTTTCAGCAGGTGTTTTTCCTCCTTTAACTGTTTTTGCTCCAGGGAAACAATAAAATTTAACAAATTTTTTATCTCCCCCTTCACCCTCATACTCTGCTTCTCCATCTCCATCGTCATCAATATAGAAGAATTTGGTGCAATAAGCAGAGACTTTCTTAATTACAGTACTATCTTTAAGCAATTCAGCCTGGTCGCAATACTGCTCACAGTTTTGCATGGCCAAGGTTCTGTCAGTTCCTGTTATGGTTCCAAAAAATACTTTTTTAGCTTGATCAGCCAAGCCCTTAAAACCAAATAAGAAAAATCCCACAAGAACAACTAAAACAATAATCACGAGAATGGCAATAATGAGTGTATTTAAACTTAAGGCTACACCCTTCTTATTCCTTATCAACATTTTTACCTCTTTTTACATTTACAATATTTATTGTTTTAGTATTTAAATGTTTTGGAAAATTTAAGGATAATTACATTCTTTATTCGCGATTACATTCCGCACTTTCTATTGAATCAAAACCCCTGATTCCCATTCTTAGTTTAAGGTTGCAATCCAAGGACGAGGTTCTCCTCTCACAAATAGTCTTTATCATTTCATTAAAACCTTCAGACATGAAAATTAAATCAATATCACGTTCAGATAAAGAATTTCCTTGGATTTGCACAGCATTCTCAAAAGATTTAGCAAACAAATTCACTAAATCTAAAGCTCCCTTGCTAGCCTCTCTGTTTCTAAAGCTTGCTGAATAAATAACATCATACTTTCTGTATGCTGGCTCAGAAGGATCCATTTTAAGATCATAAATATACCATCTGTTGCAACTAGGTCCCAGTTCCTTAATTGGAGAAAAGGTATCAATAAACAACACAACCCCTAAACTATTTTCTGTCAATCCTTCCAACTTCGTATCTCCAACATAAAAGTCATAATAGTTTCCTTCTTCTGCCCGGGGTAAATCTTGGTCAAAATAAAATCCAAGATTTAATTCTTGAATATAAATGTCTCCTGCACCTTCATCAGAATCTTTTTCAGTTTCTTCATTTAAATTCCCTTCGTCATTATTTCCTTTCTCAGCTTTTTTTTCTATTTCTAAATCTTTGGCCTTTTCTTTAGATAGTTTTCCCATTCCAAATAAGCCTTTTAATAAAAAACTATGAGCATAACTTGCGCCTTCCTCTGTTTCTTTTACAAAATCTTGAGGCACATCTACTGCGGGTTTACTAATGAAAC
>JAFCDT010000033.1 GCA_017609525.1 Candidatus Woesearchaeota archaeon
TATGATATCTCTAGGAATAGAATCAACAGCCCACACATTTGGTGTAGGAATTATAAAAAACAAAAAAATCCTAGCAAATGAAAAACTTAGCTACACAACCAAAACAGGAGGAATTATCCCTTCAGAAGCAGCAAAACACCACCAAAAAATAAAAGAAGAAGTTCTAAAACAAGCACTAAACAAAGCTAACCTAGATATAAAAGATATAGACTTAATTTCATTCTCACAATCACCAGGATTAGCACCATGCCTAATAGTTGGAAAAGACTTTGCAATAAACCTAGCAAAAACCAACAACCTGCCAATAGTCGGAGTAAATCACTGCATAGCCCATATAGAAATAGGAAGACTAACAACAAATGCAAAAGATCCTGTTTTATTATATGCATCAGGAGCAAACACACAAATAATAGCATATGAAGGACAAAAATACAGAATCTTTGGAGAAACATTGGATCATGGAGCAGGAAATGCACTAGATCACTTTGCAAGACATATTGGTTTAGGCTTTCCAGGAGGACCAAAAGTATACGAACTGGCAAAAAAAGCAAAAAAATACATTAAACTTCCTTATTCAGTGAAAGGAATGGATGTTTCTTTCTCAGGAATGTTAACCTTTCTACAAAATAAAATAAAGCAAGGTTACAAAAAAGCAGATTTAGCATACTCTCTACAGGAAACAATGTTTGCAATGTTATTAGAAGTCTCAGAAAGAGCCTTAGCACATTGTCAAAAAAAAGAATTACTTCTAGGAGGGGGAGTTGCCTGTAATAAAAGATTGCAAGAAATGGCAAAAATTATGTGCAAGGAAAGAAAAGCAAAATGCTTTATTCCAGAAAACCAATACCTTGTTGATAATGCAGCAATGATAGCCCATTTGGGATTAATAGAATACAATGCAGGACATAAAGACGATTATTTTGTAGATATTAAACCTTATTTAAGAACAGATGAAGTAGATGTTATCTGGAGAAAGTAATATATTCAGCATAGAAATCTATATAAAATCTTTATTTGCTGTGTTTAAAAGATGCAAAGACTTAAAAGAAACTTTGATGGATTTGACCTTTATTGTGCAGGACTACCAAGACACCAAAAAAACTTTACAAGGGATAGCCTTGTAGCTTCTTTTATTTTAAAAGACCCTGAAATGTTAAAAAACCAATTAAAATTCTGTGCATATAAACAAGGAACAAAGAAAAACCCCAAAACAGGAGAAGAACCAGGAAAAATCTTTCATGAGTATCCTCCATTTAAAATATTTAAATACACTACAGAATACAACACATGTGATTCTAATGCCCTCTTTTTAATTGGTCATGAAAAATATTACCAATGGACCAAAGATAAATCATTAATTAAATCACAAAAATCAAACATAGAAAAAGCAGCCGCAAACATCTTAAAACACCTAAACAAAGATAACCTATTCATGGAATCTCCCATGTTTTGTAATGGAAAAAGATTTTTATTATTAACAACCTACTGGAAAGATACAGGAATAATTCACAGATTTCTTAGAACACCAAAGTATCCAGTGGTTTTTTCACTAGCACACATACAAAACATGGCAGGATTAAGAAGCGCTGCAAAGATTTTGAATTCAAAAATATTAAAACAAAAAGCAGAAAAAATGAAAGAAGCACTGAAAAAATTATGGGATAAATCCTTGGGTGTTTTTCACATAGCTATTGATAAAAAAGGACCAATTTCAGGAATAAGTTCAGACTTTTTGCATTCTCTGTTTTACCTAGAAAAAAAAGATATAACAAAAAAAATGCTTAAAAGTATTGAGAAAGCCAGTAAAAGACTAGAAACAATTGTTGGTTATCGATCCTTGAGTCATGAGAATGGTGGAATGGTGAGTTATTGGTGGAGCGATTACATTCACATGGTCTGGCCATTTGAACAAGCACTGATTCATATGGCTGCAAAAAAATTTTCATTAAAAAGGCTTGAAAAAGTTTCCACCAGGGTTGTAAAATTCTTAAAAAATGCCCCTGAAATTTTCCTAGTCTTTAAAGGAAAGGTAACAGATCTTGGCTGCAACCCACAGCTTTGGACATTAGCAGCAAAATATTACTTTAAAGAGCAGCGAATTTATTAAATCTCTATTAATTTTAAGCCAAATTTCGAGTTCTTTTCTTAAAATAAGGAAGAAAAATAGTTATTTTAATTGATAAATAAGAAAATATAAATTATACTGAAATATGGAAATATTTATATAGTAAAAACAATATATTAAAATATTAAATCAAATTAAAGAGCAGTTTATAACTATAAAATTACTATTTAACTAATAAAAAGGATAATTTGTTGGTTATATAATCATTAGAGGCAAAATAGGGTTTTTTAGGGGGTTGATGTCTGTAGAAGAATTAACCTTAAAGGGGTGATAAGAATGGCTACAGACACAGTAGCAGAAAATATAGGGCTTCCTGAAAGAAAAAGTTTAGAAGATTTAGAAGAAAGAACAAGAGAACCAAGCCGGTTTGAACATTTATTGGCTACAGTAGGGTTTGAAACCAAAGCCTATTCTGCGTGGTTGGATTGGAGAGTTGAAAGAATAACTGCAAGCATGGCAGAAAGATTATCAAGAGAATTAAAGAAACCAGAATATAAAAATCCTTCCCCACTTAGAGAAGAATTAAATTTTAACCCATATTAAAAAAAACTTATTTCCTAATTGTGGAGCACACTAATAATTCAATTAGAACACCAAAATTAAAATGACAAATAACAAAATTATATCAATAATTATGGCAAACTATAACACGCCGAGAAGATACTTAGAAGAATCTATTGGATCTGTGACAGCACAACAAGATATTGATTTAAGAGATATAGAGATAGTTGTTGTTGATGATTGTTCAAATGATGAAAGTTTTAATACATTAAAAGAAGTTGCATCAGATGTTCAAAAAAAGGTTCCCGATCTTGATATTAAAATAGATAGGAATCCCTCTCATAGCTGTCCGGCAGTTGCTAGAAATAAAGCGATTGGATTAAGTAGTGGAGAGTATGTTGGAGTATTAGATTCAGACGACGCTTTAACTACTAATTGTTTAAGAGAATTCATGGATAGAATCTCAGAAAATAGGCATGCGGATTTTATTTTCTCAGATATTATAAAAACAGGACAATCATTAGATGATGTAATTTACATAAGACAAAAAAGTGAACCATTTAGTCTTCATCAAGAATACAAACCAAACCCTTTAATTGACCCATTGTTTCGTATGATCTTTTTACATCATTTTTCAGTTTTCAGAACAAAAGCTGTTAAAGAAATAGGGGGATATAGAAATCAAAGAATTGGAGAAGATCTTGATTTATTTATGAGAATATCCCAATTGAGCCAAGAAGTTAATTTCGCTCACATAGCTTTGCCTTTATATTTTTATAGATCTAATCCAAACAGCATAATAAGTAAAGAAGATAATCGGACCCTGATATCTTCAGATATTGAAAATATATCAAGAAATCTTCAAAGGCTTGGTCATTCTGTTTCAAAAATAATGTGTGTTGGAGAAATACCTGCTATAAGAAATGTAGCTTATGATTTTTTTACAAATGGACATTGCATTAGAGCTCCTTGGTTAGATTACGGCACCATGGAAATTATCGACCCAAGGCCAGAAGCACCAGAGACACCAGAATTATCCGTCGGAATTCATAAATCTCAATTGACCGCATTAGGATATGTAAGGGCATAGAAATTTGAATAAGATTCTAAAAATTTATAATAAAGTAAAAATACTTAAAAGTGAAACATGAAGGGTGTTAATTTAAACGAAAAGGTAAGTCAGTTGTTTATATCCAAAAATCCTAACAACATAACAGAGATAGAATCTTTTATCAAAGAAGGAATAGGTGGGTTTATGATAGGTGAAGGAGGAGAAATTACTTCTCAGAAACAAGCAGACCTAGAAGGAGACAACAAAAGATCATTAAAGAGGTTTGTAAAGAATTTAAAAAAACTAACAAAAAAACACAATAAAATTCCTTTATTTCTGGCAATCGATGGAGAAGGGGGATATTATTTTAACAGATTGCAATCAATTTCAACTTATAAAAGTGCTCGATATTACGGAAAAAAATTTGAAAAAAATAAAAATATAACTTTCTTCAAAAAAGAGACTAAAAAATTTGCTAAGTTAATGAAAAAAATAGGAATTAATATGAATTTTGCACCAGTAGTAGATTGCGCAAAAAAAGGTTATAAAGGATATATGGCAGAAGAAAAAAATTCAATTAAAAAAGAAAAATCAACAAATTCAGAATCTTTTGCTTCAAATAGGGCCTATTCAGATGAAATGGGAACAGTAATTACTTTAGGATTAACAGCAATGAAAGTATTTCAAAAATATAAAATCATCCCAACACTAAAACACTTTCCATCATATGGAATTCTAAATAAAGATGAAAATCCTCATACAGTATTAACAATATCCAAGCTACCTAAAACAAAAATAATTAAACAAATCACTCCATATAAGAGAGCCATTTCTCTTGGATGCTATGCTATCATGAAAGGTCATATAATAACAGTATTAGACAAAGAAAAACCAGCCTCTTTATCAATAAAAACAGACCACTTTCTAAGAAAAACCCTGGGTTTTAATGGGTTATCTGTCATAGATGAAGTCAATATGGGGGCACTAAAAGAATACTACAATAAAAAAGATAAAAGAAAATTAGCAATAGATGCATTAAAAGTTAATGACATAATACTAACAAGCAACACAAAAGACTTTATTTTAATGAAGAATGCAATTTTAGAAGAAGCACATAAAAGTAAGCAAATCAAGGATAAAATAGACGAATCCTATAAAAGAATTATCTACTATAAAAAAATTATAGGTTTAATACCTAACAAAAACAATTTAAATCCCTAAATTTTCTTAATTCATAATGGAACCCTACATACAAACAACAGATTTCACAGCAGCACCATCCAGTTTATTATCAATTCTTAACCACTTCAACAAACTAGAATCTACAAGAGAAAACGAATTCAAGCTATGGATGAAATCTGCGTTGTTGCCAATAAGGGCTTGCTCAATATATGGATTAGCCCTCATAGCAAAAAAACATGGATTAAAACCAACAATTATAACAGGAAACCTGGATTATGAATATCCAAATTATAGATTTAAATCCTATAAATTAAAAGAACTAAACCAAGCAAAACTTACATCAAGAATATATTTCAAAAAAGCAAAAAAAGAAAAAATAAAAATAGAAAAAAAAGAATTTGATTTTGAAGAAGTTAAAAAATTATTAATAAACAAAAAAATACTTTTACTAAGGCTAAATGTAGGGATTATAAGAAATACAAAGGCTGTCTCAAATTATGTAGCAGTTTTTGGATATGGGAATAACAAATTCTTGATCAATGATCCAAGACAAGGAAAGTTATTAATCCCAGAAGAGCAAATGAAAGAAGCCTTTGAGACAGTAAAAACAAAATGCAAAAGAGACAACAGAATGATTATTTTTTAACATGAAACTAAACACAATAACTAAAGATGTTAAATTCTGCAATTCTTTTTTTTCTAAATTTCTGGGATTGATGTTCAGAAAGAATAAAGATTTAGCACTAATCTTTAAATTCAAAAAACCAAAAAAACACTCAATACACACCTTCTTTGTTTTTTTTACAATAGACCTTATTTTTTTAGATAACAACAATAAAATTATTGAAATAAAGAAAGACCTTAAGCCCTTTTCAATTTACTTCCCAAGAAATAAATACCTAACATTGGTGGAATTGCCCAAAGGAAAAATAGATTATTGTAATATTAAAAAAGGAGACATACTCAAATTTTCCTCAAATAATCATAAGCAGAATAAGTAGCAGTTACTCCTTGAGCTACACCAGTTATTGCCTGTTTAAAAGGAAAATTAGTGCAGTCCCCAGCAGCATAAACCCC
>JAFCDT010000034.1 GCA_017609525.1 Candidatus Woesearchaeota archaeon
ATTTCCTTTACATAACCTGATTTTTTAGCTGTTATTGACTGGAAATATTTACCTATCTTTAGTTTATGTTTGGATTTGCCTTGTGCTTTGATTATCTGCTTCATCTTTTCATATGCCAAACCAGAGTTCAATACATCCAAGACTTTTTTTCTTGCTTGTTTTTCTCCTGCCAGTTCTAACAACATTGTTGCTAGTGCTATTGATTTTTTTCTAAGGTCTTTTGGTCCTTTTCCTTTTAGAACCTCTAAGACGTCAACTGCTTCTAATGCTGGGCCTATCCCATTACCAATTGGCTCATTACCATAAGTAAAAACAACCCTTATTTTCATCCCAAGCTTTTTTCCTACACGTATGAATTTGTTTCTTAGTCTTTTTGCTCTTCTTAAGTTTGTGATTTTTGCATTTTTTCCTACAGGAATATCTATAAGAACATGGGTTGCGTTAACTGATTTTTTCTTTGAAAGTATAGAAGCAATCATAATTCCTTCGGGATCTAAGCTTAATGGCCTTTCTACTTTGATTAATGAATCATCTGCTGATGCTAATTCCATTACTCCTCCCCAGACCAAGCAAGCATTAGTTTTTTTTACTACTTCTTTTATTTTGTTTGTAGTTAGTGTTACATTTGCCAGAGTTTCCATTGTGTCACTTGTGCCAGATGCAGAGGTTATTGATCTTGAAGATGTTTTTGGCATTGTGTAACCCAGTGCTGCAACTATTGGCACCACAATCATTGTTGTCCTGTTTCCTGGAATCCCTCCGATTGAATGTTTATCAAGTATTTTTTTCTTTTTTAGATCCAGAGATTTAGAGTTTTTTACAATTGCTTGAGTAAGATAATAGGTTTCATTTAAAGACAAACCATTGATATAACAGGCAGAAGCAAAATAACTAATTTCTACTTCGCTTAATCTGTTTGAGACAATGTCCGAGATTATTTCATTTATTTCTGGTTGTTTTAATCTTTTTCCTTTAAGTTTTTTCTTTATGTGGTTTACTGATGTTGGTTTTGTTTGAGGGAATATCTTTATAGTATCTCCTGGTTTTAGTTTTGTTTTTTTTAATGCTTCTTCTAATAATCCCAGTTGTCCTTTTTTAATCCCTTTTGTTGCAATATTAACTAAAACTGAGAAACCATCTATTCTTATTCTGTCTAAAGCATAAACATCTAGTTTTCTTGCATCATCTTCATTAAGAATGGCTACATAGGGGCCGCCTGTTGAGAGCTTTACGTCTTTAATTTTTAGTTTCATCTGCACCTCTTTTACAATATTGGGGTCTATTTAAAATATATAAGTTTAACTGTTGCTGAAAATATTACGGATTTTTCTGGTAAATGTATTTTAAATTTAGAATTACTCTCTTTTTTACAATGGAATCAAAATTAGAAAAAGAGGTTAGTAATCTTCCAATGAGTTCTAGGTTGGGAGATACTTTTTTGGCTGGAGGTTTGTTATTGGGGGCTGGTTTAAGTTTTTTGAATGGAGACATAAATTCTGCAGGTTACTTGGCGAATGTTAAAGAAAATTGGGATAGTTATGGAATGGCGACTACTGCCTGTTTCACCGGAGCCGGATATATTGTTGGAAAGTTTGTTGACATAGTAGAAAAGTATGGGCCCCTTGTGTTAGAAAAGATTCATAGGCTTGCCAGCTTTCTTTAGGGTGTAAAAATGGAATCTGATTTAGAGAAAAGAACCAGGGAAAAAGTTGAAAAGAAATGGCTAAAATTAAAAGAAATAAGTTTTAGAAGCGGGATGTTTTTTGCTGCCTTGGAAGAAAGATTTGAGCAAGAATATGGCATTAGTTCGGAAGAAGTTAGAGATGAGGAAAGCTGCAGCAGATACCTCAATGAAAGCCTAGTTGTTTCTTTGATTAGGGGCTATGTTACTGGTAAGAAATATTCAGTAGATTTGGAATTTGAAGATTTTAGCCAGCAGGAACAAGAGCCAGAAAAAGAAAATGCAGAAATTGTGCCTGATGCGCGCTATCTTTAATTTTTTATTCTTCTTTTTCTAACAAAGGCATAAAGCTTGCTCCCAATGAAACATAAAAACCATAATCTTCTTTGAAATTTGAAAAACCCCTTCCTACAGTTGGTGTTAATATCTCTTCTAATCCTCCCAGAACCAAACCAGATCCAACAAAAGCTGTTGCCATCTTTGTACATTTTTTTACCAAAGGGTAATCATCTAAGAAATAATTGGAAGATAAATATGACACCAAAGGTGCTCCAACTGATTGCGTTAAGCGGATTAAGTCTTGAATGCCAGGAAATGTATATCTCAAAGCTTCAAACCCAAACCATGCTGCTACACCGCACAATGCAACCTTTCCCATTTGTTTTAAAACATCTAACATTTTTCCTCCTTATACCTCTCACTAGCAAGTAAGAACGCATGTTTTAATAAAGGTTATTTAGAAAAAACCGGAAGATTTACGGATTTACTTCTTATATATGTTCTTTCTGTGTCCTATCTTTAATATCAATACAATAAGTTTTCCCTTATCAATATCCACAATAATTCTATAATCTCCAACACGAAATCTGTATCCTGGGTCCCCTACTAATTTAGTAACATAAGATTCTGGTCTAAATCTCAATCGTTCTATAGCAGAAAAAATTCTCTCTTTTGTTTTTTTATCAAGTTTCTTTAAGAACCTTAATGCTTTCTCTGAAAAAATGATTTCATACATTTAAATTCCTAACTCTTTTTTAGCTTGCTTAAGGGTATAGGATTTGCCTGCTTTTATTTCGGCACGAGCTTCTTCAATATCTTTTTTAGTTTCTTCAGATAGTTCCATTGTGTCTTCTATGATATTCCAGATAACTTCTTCATAGGTTTCCCTATCAAAAAGCTTTCTTTTAGTTAAAGCATTTTGCAGCTCAGTACTTATTTGGATTGTAGTTACCATAGTGGGCTATAGATAATTATAGTATATAAGTTTTTCTATTTTATTTACTCTGAAATTATAGAATTATAAATAAGTTGAGCAGGAAAAACCGGAAGATTTATGGAAGCATTTACAAATATCTTTTAAGGATTTCCTTTTTATAGCAAAATTATCCTGTTTTGTATCCTTATCACATTAATTATGTTATTAATAAGGTGCTTATTTTTTAATTGTTTAATATTCTTTGTTATTAAAAGTTGTATTTTTCTTTTTAATTTATAATGTTTAAATATTTGAACATATGTTTATTTAAAACACTTGTTTATGAAGTTTTCTATTTCTTAAAATTATTTGTTTTTATTTTTCTTTTTTTTCTGTTTTTTTTTCAAAAATATTCCGAGAATTTTTGGTTAATTCTTTTTAATTCACTCCTATTTCATCAATAGAAAAAAGATTTTTTGAAGAATCGAGAGTAACTTTCACTCCCAAGGGAATTGTTATCATAGGGTCTGAATGCCCAATATCCACATTGAATAATACAGGGAAATTATAGCTTTCTGTATGCTTTTTTATTATTTTTTCAAAATCTTTTCTTTCTTCTTTTGTATATCCATAGCCTCTTCCTACAATGAGGCCTTTAATTTTACTAAAAACTCCTGTATTTCTCAAATCCATAACCTGAGAATCTACATAATTTAAAGGCTCTCCTTTAGTAAAATCTTGTCCTTCAGGAGTTTCAATAAATAAAATTTTATCCGCATAGTCTGTGTTAAATTTAGTTCCTTTTAATTTTAAGATTGAAGATAAACATCCTCCTACAATTCTGCCACTGACTTTTCCTTTTTTTATCCAAAGAAATCCTTTGTTCGGGTATAATTTTCTTGGTCTTTTTAGGTCTTCCTTATACCTCCAATCTAGTAATTCATCTGTCCATTTTTCAGAAGGAATAATCCTCCCAATAGGTTTTGTTTCTGAAACAGCTTTTATGAAGTAATTATATGTGTATTCAAGGGGCTGAGGAAATTCTCCAAACTGTGTCATAGCTGCAGGACCATAAAATGTGGTTAAATTTGCCTTTTTTAAAAAAGCATAGTGAAGTACTGATATGTCTGAGTAACCACAAAATATTTTTGGATTTTCTTTTATTAATTTATAATTTATTAAATCCAATAATTCATTAGAAGATAGCCCTCCTGTTGTACAGATGATTGCTTTAACTTCTGGATCTTTGAATGCATTATGAATATCTTCAACTCTTTCTTGGGGGGTGGCTGAACTATTTCCTTTAATGCTTCTTGATGTAGGAAACTCTTTGACTTTAAATCCTTTGGATTCTAGAAATTTCCTTGCATTTTCTACTCGATGTGGTACTAGTCCGCCTAGACCACCAGATGGAGCTATGAACGCTATTGTGTCTCCTTTTTCAAGCTTTTTTGGTTTTATCATTTTTAAAAATATAATAAAAAGACAACAAAACTATAACCAAGAAAACATTAAAGCCAGTAAATACAGGGAAAGACTCTGAGATCATACAGCCTTTGGTTGTTGTAGGTATTATTCCCAAGCCTTCACATGCTGTGCTTCCTCCTGTGTCATATGTACAATAGCATGCTCCTGGGTTTCCTGTCATATCTGTACAATCTCCAATATTTCTTGTCCATACAGGAGGCTCATCATCACAATGATCCTCCCATTCTACTGCTGAGCAGTCCCAATATGCTAAACAATTTCTTTGGTCTCCTGAGCAGCCTGTGTTATCTACTTCCTCACCAAAAGGAGTATCAGGACATTTATCTCCTTCTCCATCTTTCCCAGGATTACAATATTTTCCTGTTTTCCCTGGATCACAGATTGTGTCACAATCCTGGTCATTTGGATCGCACATTCTTATTTTTGCAATATCTGATTTCTGCTCTTTAGATCCAATCTTTGCTTTAAAATAGTATTCAAGATCTTTATAGGTTCCTTTTTCTATATCATTATCGTCATTTGTTAGGTCATATATTGCTGTCCAGGTTTGCTTTGTTGGACTTGATGAACCTATTGTAACAGAATCTGGCTGGAATTCCAAACCTATGGAGCCTAAGAAATCATCTCCAATAAAACCATCATTTTCATAAAGCTCAAAGTTAATTGTGAGTCCTTCACAACTTAAGCCCAAAGTATCAACTACTAGTTCTACATTTTCACTATCTTTCATGTAGTTTGTAGGATAGTTTGTGCTCCATTTTGCATCTTCGATTTCACATCCGGTTGCTGCCTGATAAACCTGTATTGTTTGCGAGAGATCATATTCTGTTGCTATGGAATCCGGAGCATATGCTTTTGCTATATATTCTGGATCATTGTTAAAATTTATAATATCAAAAGCATCTTTAGTCCAGCTTGTTGTCCAGGTTACTGTTGCAAATGTCTGCCCTTTTGTGTCTGCTGTGCTAAATGTTCCTGTCAGGTTTTCAAGAAGGTAATCATATCCTAAAATACCATCGTCTTCCAGAATTTCTATTGTAAAGTCCTGATCCTGGCAACCTGAAGAACCATTAACTCTTATCTTTACAGCTGTTCCCTCTGCAATGCTGGACTTATCCTCGAATACTTCCAGATCCACATCTCTCCATGATACCCCAGTAATATCACAACAGGAAATGTCTTTTGCATCTTTACCTGTATTTGGATCCAAATCAAACTGGTATCCTTCGTCTACATTACAGTTATTATCAACTTCATCATAACATATTTCTGTTTGTCCTGAGAAAATACATTCTGCACAAACTAAGTAAATGGGATTGTCACAGTCAATTGTTCCTTGTTGGCATATTGATGGGTCATCGTCTGGATTATCATCACAATCATATGCACCTTCCTGAGCAATAACTATTGATGAGATTAATACAAAAAAAATAAGAAAATATTTTAGTTTCATTGTTTTTATTTCATCATCTTGTCTTTAACAGCGTCATCTTTCTGGCACATTGCAGTGTTTTTATTGCAGAATCTTCTGCATAGGTCTCTGTTATTTTCACAAAATGGCTGACAAATAT